>JAOAIT010000066.1 GCA_026414565.1 Verrucomicrobiia bacterium | reverse complement strand
GGATATAATTGTTGGTTCTGTCGCTGGTCTCAAGGTTGAGCTTTGCCTTGATTCAAAAACCGGGGGGGATATAATGCCTTTGGCAAAATGATGTGCAATCACCAGGCTTTGCCTTGATTCAAAAACCGGGGGGGATATAATTGGGGTTCCAGCCGGTGGACTGGGTGAGCCGCTTTGCCTTGATTCAAAAACCGGGGGGGATATAATTGCTGGTCGGCGTGCCAATGCCAACGCGCAGCTTTGCCTTGATTCAAAAACCGGGGGGGATATAATCAGCGACATATAACAACGGTCGTGCTCTTCGCTTTGCCTTGATTCAAAAACCGGGGGGGATATAATATGAGTTCGGCGGGGTGGTGCAGCGCGGGGGCTTTGCCTTGATTCAAAAACCGGGGGGGATATAATCCGGCCTCGTTTGAGTCAGTCCATCGAGACGCTTTGCCTTGATTCAAAAACCGGGGGGGATATAATACGAATACACGAGAACCCGATTTCACACGCTTTGCCTTGATTCAAAAACCGGGGGGGATATAATTGCGCCGCTGAACGGCACTACGCCCAATCAGCTTTGCCTTGATTCAAAAACCGGGGGGGATATAATGGGATGCCTGCCAAATCGGGAATACCAGCTGCTTTGCCTTGATTCAAAAACCGGGGGGGATATAATTATGCTGAAAATCAGTGCAGACGTGGCCCTGCTTTGCCTTGATTCAAAAACCGGGGGGGATATAATCAAATACAACAACACCAGCCGCACGCCGCAGCTTTGCCTTGATTCAAAAACCGGGGGGGATATAATCATCGTCGCGCACTTGTGGCGCAATGCCCTGCTTTGCCTTGATTCAAAAACCGGGGGGGATATAATGCGAGCCGCTGCTGGTACTTTCGTGCGACTGCTTTGCCTTGATTCAAAAACCGGGGGGGATATAATATCTCAAGCAGAGCATGGTTGGCCACAGTTGCTTTGCCTTGATTCAAAAACCGGGGGGGATATAATTTTTGAAGGAGCAGGCCGACAGACTCGCTTGCTTTGCCTTGATTCAAAAACCGGGGGGGATATAATGCGGCACCAAAAAAGAATGTGTGACCGCCGGCTTTGCCTTGATTCAAAAACCGGGGGGGATATAATCATAACCCTGTATCAAACCCGTTATCCCCAGCTTTGCCTTGATTCAAAAACCGGGGGGGATATAATGTGGTGGCGTGGTGACGGGGACTTACGAGGGCTTTGCCTTGATTCAAAAACCGGGGGGGATATAATGGGACCAAGGCGGAGTGCCTGGCTGCCCTGGCTTTGCCTTGATTCAAAAACCGGGGGGGATATAATGAAGCCGTGCGGGCCGAGGTGGAGGCTTTTGCTTTGCCTTGATTCAAAAACCGGGGGGGATATAATTCAGCGGCCACCGCGCTTTGCTCCATCGGAGCTTTGCCTTGATTCAAAAACCGGGGGGGATATAATCAATTTTTATACAGTCATGTGGGCCAGACCGCTTTGCCTTGATTCAAAAACCGGGGGGGATATAATCTTCGGCAAATCCAACAATGCCACGCGCCGGCTTTGCCTTGATTCAAAAACCGGGGGGGATATAATAACGGCGCAGCTCGCTGCGGAATTCGGGCCGCTTTGCCTTGATTCAAAAACCGGGGGGGATATAATCATATCCGCACAAAAAGCAGCCAGATCGCTGCTTTGCCTTGATTCAAAAACCGGGGGGGATATAATATGAGCCGCTACAACTACTACGTGGCCCGGCTTTGCCTTGATTCAAAAACCGGGGGGGATATAATCGAAAGTTGCAATCTCCTGATGCAGAAGGGGATGGCAACTTTTTGCCCGCATGGCGGCGGGCGGATTTCGGCCACAAATGGGGGCGGTGTGTTTTTGAAAAGCGGTTTTTATCCAGAGGCTGAGGGGTGGTGGAGGCACGCCGAGGCGTGGGGTGTGTCGTCACCAGAATTGCATTTGTTCCGGTATGGTCTCGGGGTTTGTGGGAGTGGCCGGAGAACCTGAGATGACGAACGAGCGTTCCCATTGGGCGCGAGTCACAAAAATGGCCCGCACGGAGCCTTCCGGAGGGATGGCCTTTTTTAGACGTTCGATGTGGGTTTCCTGGCGGGCGAAGGAAACGCAGGGGCGGGCATAGACACTGAGCTGCACCATGAGATAGCCGTCATTGAGCAGGAATTTGCGGAAATCGGTGGCCGCCTTGCGTTGTTTGGGGGTGAGCACCGGCAGGTCAAAGGCAACGATAAGCCAGCCCATTTTGTATTTCTCCGTATCCATCCGCGGCCGCTGGTTTGGCTTGAGGCTGTGCGATTGATCGAGGGCGGCCGTCAAGCGGGTTTGCGGGATGCGTGTGCTTCTGTTTTGCCCAAGCCATGATCGGCCAGCCAGGGGCGGTAATATTTGGTTTGTTTTTCCACCACGGCCCGCCGGAAACCGCGCACCACGCCTTCGATGCAGCCGTGGAGGTCAAGGTTGAAGCCGAGGTATTCGACGCGTTCGATGGCAAAAGCGGTGACCCATTGGCGGAATTCTTTGGTGACTTCCCAGGATGGGGAATCGGGGTGGGCGAGCATCCATTGAATAACGCGCCCGTCCACGCAGGGGCGGAAGGGTTCCATGAGGTCGTAGGCCAGCGGGGTGCTGCGCTCGCGAATGACGTGGGAGATGCCGAAGGTGGGATCCAAGCCCAGAGCAAACAGCTTTTGCAAGGTGGTGGAGAGGAGGACGGCGTAGCCATAATTCAAGAGATTGTTCCAACTGCCCGCGTTGCGGCCGCGGGTAAAACCGGGGGTGTTCAATGCGGAGCCAAGCACCTGCCAGTAATAGCGGGCGCAAAAGGACTCCTTGTGGGGCTTGCGGCTGCGGGCGGCAGCGCGCAGTTCAGGCAGGCGAGGATGTTCAGGCACCAGGGATTCGGCGAGGGCCAGTTGGTTGCGGCATTTGGCCTCCACGGTTTTATGCCAGAGGGCGGCGCGCTGGTGATCGCTGAGGGCGACTTGCGCGCGGCACAGCAGCGTGTCGGTGGCACGCCGGGCGGGGAGGACCAGGCTGGCGGGTTTGAATGCCTCGCACAAGATGAGAGCCACGCCGTGCTTGGCCGCCTGCAAAAAAAGATGGCTGTGGATGGAGGCGGAGAAGCTGGTGATAATGATGGCGGCCACGTCCTCCAACGGCAGCTTGCGCTCGGCGTCCGCCGTTTTGCAGACGAGCTGGCCGTCCCGGCAACTGATGGAGCATTGCGGGGAGTCTATGTTGACGATGTGGTAGGACACGACGGCTGACCTACATAGGTGGTAGAGAGTATCTCGCAATTATCTTTAATGAGTGACGTTAGTAAGACATTTCCTTTGATTCCATAACCTTTGCTCTCCATCTTAACTCGGTCTGGTACAACCATATCTACCTTCATGTTTGCTTTAACACTCATAATTTTCCACACGCCCTGATAACGTCCTGTAGGGATTCTGATGAGCTGGCCATTGCGCAACACCCGCACGGGCCGGTTTTGGTTTTGGCGGCGCAAGGCCTGGAGCTGGTGCCAGACTTTGTGGAAGCGGATGATGGTGGGTTGGGGGTCCAGGGCGATGCCAAAGTTGTCCCCGATGATTTTAACGGCTTTAAGTTTTTTGAGTTTGCCATCGGTGCCGGGTTCAGGGTTCAAACCGATCAGTTTGGATTTTTCGACTTCCTTGTACACCCAGCGCCAGGTGTTGGTTTCATGCAGGAGGGTGCCGGTATCCCCTTCCGCGGCGGATTTACGTTTGCGGCACACAATGAGGACGGTATCGGCGGCGGGGTCGGGAATCTGGACTTTTTGAGCTTCGAACCAGCGGCGCAAACGCCTGGCCGAAGGATGCGTATCCTGGGGATCAAACACGCGATAAACGGTTTCCTCGGCGGGCAGGCCGGACATGTCTTTGGGGATGTGCTGCACAACGCGCCGCTCGGCGAGGCGCTGGCGCAACTGTTCCTTGAAGGTTTCGGGCAGTTCCCGCAACAGGACTTCACCCTCGGCGGTGAATTGACAGAGGCCATGGGTGGCGCGGGCCAGCAGGTCTCGTTCGGCTGGAGTCAGCCGGCGCTTAAGCAGCAGTTTCCAGATGTTGCCATCGCGGGGCAGAAAATGACTGGCCAGGGCCAGGGTGCAGGCATCCAGCGCATGGTGCAGGTGGGTGATGCCGCGGATTTCGTCTTTGCTGCGGACGTTGCCGGACTCGTCGAGCACTTGCGGGTTGGCCAGGCTGAGGCAACCCAGGAGGTGCCATGCCCGCCGAATTGTGGCGGTGACACTGCCGGGCAGGGAGGTGATGACGGGTTTATCTCGCAGTTTCAGGTAGGGCCGTTGCAACAAGGCGGCCCCCAGGCGCACCAGTTGGGAGGTCTGGGTCAAATCGCGGGGGGTAAATTCCTCTTCCACGTAGTCGCGCAGCAACAGCAGTTCTTTGCGGCGCTTTTTGCGGCGAAGATCCTCCAGGTGTCCTTTGCGGGTATCGAGACTATCCACCCATTTGCGGTATTGGGCGAGGGTCTGGATGGTGAGTTTAGGCCGCCCCTCCACGGTGCGGCCCTGAAATTCCTCAATGAAGGCCAGGGCGGTGCGTTTGCCTTTCATGCGATTAACTTCCGGAAAGGTGATGACCAGCGAGTCCAGACTGTCGCTGGCCCGCTGGCTGCGCGGGATGATGTGATCCTTGTCCACGCCTTTGTCGGCCAGCGTGAGAACATCGTATTTTTCGCCGGTGTAGGGGCAGGTCCAGTCCAGATCCATGGCGATGCGGGCTTTGCGGATGAGACCGGCGGTGATGCGGATTTCCGTCCCTTTCAAATCTTCCTCCAGTTTTTTGACGGCCGATTTGAAATGGGCCAGGCGCTGGCCCAAATCTTGTTCCTGCTCCTTGCGCGTCTTGCCGGAGTAGTCGCGCAATTCGCGGTTGACCTCGATGGTGATGCGTTTTACGCGGGCGGGGTTGTCTCCGGCATAGGTCTTGAGGATGTCTTGATGCAGGCGTTCGAGGATTTTCAAACGATGGCGGACCAGGTGGTTGTTGGTCTGCTGATCAATCTGGCGTTGAATTTGGGCTTCGCGAATGGCTTCGTCCCGATAGAGGCAGCCGTCCTTTTCCTTGGGATGGATGCCTTTAATCATGACGTCCTCCCAGGCCTGGCGCATGACTTCGCGGGTATAGGGGGCGCGGCCTTTGGGCAGGTCGGCGTGGAAGCGTTGCTGGAGCCATTCTTCAACCGTCTGGGTCTGGCCGCGCTTTTTTCTGGTGTTTTCCTGGGTGACGAACGCTTCGAGGGCTTGGCGCACCTGCTGGCGTTCAGGCTCAGGGGCAGCAGCGCACAGGTCCTGCAGGCTGAGGCTGCGGCCGCGGCGCAACATGCCGGTGGCGCGTTTCTGCAGGCGGGTGGGGAGGTGCGGCCACAAGGCGATGAGGCAAGGCTGGGTGAGGACTTTTTTAACGGGATCGAGGATCAGCATTTTATCGGCATCGGGCGGCATGAGCATCTGGTCCAGATTGTCGGGCAGGCCGCGGGTCAGCTCACGCACGGCTTTTTTGAACTCGTCCTTGGTGAGGAATCCCTTTTGCTCCATTTGTGCCTGCAAAGCGCGGCGTTCGTCCCGGGTCAAGGGCCGGACTTTGCCGTTGCCGGCCTGGGAGATTTTTACGTTGGCCAGCAGCATGGCCCAGCGAAAGCGGAGGAATTCCGGACATTTGGCCGCCGGCACCTTGGCTGCTTTGGCGGCGCGACGGGCGGCCTGCTCGGGGTCATTGTTTTCGTTTAGGGCTTGTTGAAACACCCGCTCAAAGGTGATGGGGCAGGAGGAGATGATGCGGTTGTCAAAGCGGGGGACGAGCTGACCAAACAAGAGGCCGCCATGGTAACGCTTGGGCAGCTTGAAAGCCGGGCCGCGAATGGCCTGCCAGTCCTCCATGAGGGCTTTGATCAGGGCGTCATCCACGCCTGGAAGTTTCCCGCGATGACGCTCCAGGATGCGGCGCACTTCGGCCTCAACCATGTCGCGGGGAAACGCCGCATTCAAGCCTTTGGGGCGCTGGTTTTCAGGCAGGTTGCAGGAGCGTTTTTTGCCGAGGGGATCCAGGCCGCAGACCGCGCAAATGGTTTCAGCCATGGTGTGGGTTTGATGTTTTTCCAGAAGTTGTCGCGCATTTTGCACTTTTTCGGCATCCTCCTGCTCGCTTTCGTCCTGCCGGCTCCAGAGGCGGTTGGCGTTGTAACCGCGGTTGTGAGCGTACCAGCGCAGGACATCCCAAAGCTCCGGCCAGGAGAGGAGGCGGCCGCCACGCAACACGCGGGCGGCGAGCAGCCAGGGCCAGGCGCAGCCGGGTTTGTCCAACTGGGCTTGGTTGAGCACCCGCAAATGTTTGAACAGCTCCTTCATGCGGGCGATGCGTTGGCGGGTGGCCCGGATGTGGCGGCGCTGGCGGCGGTAGTCACGCCGTTTTTTGGCCAGGCAATCGTCGGCGCCAAAAGTTACCACTCCACAGCCCAGGAGCGTGGGGGTGGGCAGATCCTCTGGAGGGGTGGAGTTGGTGCCGCAATCTTGAAGCACAGTCCAGCCGATGGAGCTGTGGCCAACGTCAAAGGCCAGTTCCAGGTCGGGTTGCGAATGAGTAATTTTTGGGTTGCTTTGCATAAATTGATGGGTTAAGGTTGCAGTGAATCAAGACAAAGTTAGATGCGTGCAATCCGGGTCCCTGCAGCCAAGCTGCACACCGCGATGAAGAGCATCTTAAGAAAAATCGCCGGTTCCCCGCCGGCGATTTTTTTTGCCCCAAGGCGTGCATTGTGCGGATGACGGCCCGGAAGGTGAGGGCAAAATAGTACGCTGCGGCACGGCGCTGGCTCAAATCTTCCCATGTTTTTTAACAAGGCTATGCCATGAGTGAATCATTTTTTCGGGCGCTTGACAACGTTAAACCTTGGACGGTTGGGGGCTTTGCCACCTGTTCGGCGGCCGGTTAACGGGCAGGGGGCCTTTTGCGGCGGTTGCGGGGGGCAGAAGGGGGTGGGGCTGACTCAGGCATTGCTTTTTTTGGAATTGCGTGTAACCTGAACGTAACAACCATCCATCAGACACATGAAAAGCATCATGCAACGGCTGGCGGCTGTTTTTGCCGGTCTGGTTCTCGGTCTGGCTCTCTATATCCCCGTGTCCTCGCCCGGGGCGGAGCTGTTGATCAGTGAGTTCATGGCGGCCAACGGCGGCCTGATTTTGGACGAGGACGGGGACAGTTCGGACTGGATCGAGATTCACAACGTGAGTTCCAACACGGTGAATTTGTTGAACTGGGCGCTGACGGACAACGCGAATAATTTGAACCGGTGGCGTTTTCCGGCCACCAATTTGGGGCCCAACCGGTTCATGGTGGTATGGGCCTCGGGGAAGAACCGGCGCGAGCCGGGGCGGCCGTTGCACACGAATTTCCGGCTGCCGGCGGAGGGGCGGTTTTTGGCGCTGGTGCGGCCGGAGGGGACGATCGAGAGCCAGTATGCGCCGAGTTATCCGCAGCAGTTTCAGAATGTGAGTTATGGGTTGCCGATGCTGGTGACAAATTATTTGCTGGTGGCGACCAATGCGCTGGCGCGCATCCGGGTGCCGGTGGATGGGGCGTTGGGGACGAATTGGACGGCGTTGGATTTTGATGACGGTACGTGGGCCACGGCCACCAACGGGATTGGTTTTGATGTGGCGGGTGGGGGCGGGGGGGGCGGGGCGCAGGCGATTTTGAATGCGGCGCCGCGGATGTATTACCGGTTCAACGAGGTCAGCGGCACCACGGCCGTGAACGCGGCCACCAATTTGTATCATGCCACGTACAACGGGGTGACGCTGGGCGCGGCGGGGGTGCGGCCGCCGGGGCAGGCGGGTTTTGAGGCCAACAACACGTGCGCCACCTTCAACGGCTCCAGTTCGTATGCGACGGCCGGCAGCGCGATGATTGTGGGGGCGCCGGCCTTCACCATGATGGCGTGGATCCGGCCCACGGCGACGCCGCGGGCGCGGGATGGGTTGTTTGGGCAGAATGACAGTCTGGAGTTTGGCTGGCTCAACAGCGGCACGCCGCAGATTCACCTGTGGACGCCCAGCGGGAGTTTTTCGTGGAATTATCCTTATCCGATCAACGAGTGGCATCACGTGGCGGCGGTGGGCGACAGCTCGGGCATCCGGCTGTATGTGGACGGGGTGCAGGTGGCGTCGGGCACGGGTTCGGCCAGTTACGGGACCAGTGCCTCTCCGTTCAACATTGGTGGCGGGGGCATCCTGGACGCCAGCGGCAATTTCTTCACGGGAGACATGGACGAGGTGGCGGTGTGGCTGCGGGCCTTGAGCGCAGCGGAGATCACCCAGATTTATCAGGCGGCGCTCACGCCGGCGAGTCTGGCGAATTTGGTGCGGAGCGACGTGCGCAGTGTGATGCAAAACCAGAATGCCTCTGTGTATGCGCGGTTCAAGTTCAACGTGGAGGATCCGTTGGCGGTGGACCGGCTGTTGCTGCGCATGCGGTACGAGGACGGCTTTGCGGCGTTTTTGAATGGCCAGTTGGTGGCGTCGGCCAATGCCCCGGACACGCTGGCGTGGAATGCCGCCGCCCTGACGGACCGGAGCAAGAGCCAGGCGCTTGGATGGGAGACGTTTGATCTGGCGGATTACCTGGCGCTGCTGCGGCCGGGGACGAATGTGCTGGCGATTCAGGGGTTGAACGAAAGCGCGGCCAGCGGGGATTTTCTGCTTGAAGCGGAGCTGAGCTACACCTCGGCGGGCAATTATGAATTTGTGCCGCGTTACTTCCTGACGGCCACGCCGGGCGATTTCAACGGGGTGGGGACGCGGGATTTGGGGCCGGTGATCAGCAATGATGATTATTCTCCGCGCCCGCAGCCCAATCCCGGCCAGAGCCTGACGATCACGGCGCGGGTGGCGCCCACGTTCAACGCGGTGTCCAACGTGCTGCTGTATTACCGGGTGATGTACAACAACACGAGCGTCATCTCCATGCGGGATGATGGCTCCGGCGGAGATGTAACGGCGGGCGATGGCATTTACACGGCCATTATTCCCGGGGCGACCAATGGCCAGATGATCCGGTGGTACTTCCAGGCGCAGGATGTGCAGGGCCGCACGTCGCGCTGGCCGTTGTTCCAGGATCCGCTGGGGTCGGCGGAGTATTTTGGCACGGTGGTGGCGGACTCCAACCTGGTGAGCAAACTGCCCATCATTCACCTGTTTGTCTCCAATTACACCGCCAATGTGGGGGTGGACGATCCCAACAAGACCGGCGGGCGGGCCTCGGTGTTTTATGACGGCGAATTTTACGACAACGTTTTTATGCGGGTGCGCGGCAACACCACGCGCTCGTACACCAAGAAATCCCACCGGCTGGAGTTCAACCGTGAAAAACCTTTCCGGCATCCGGGGCCGGGCGGGGGGCGGTTGCGCAAGACGTCGTTTGTGGCGGACTATCCGGATCCGACCTACATGCGGCAGGGGTTGTCGTTCTGGTTGTGCGAGATGTTTGGTTCGCCGGGCACGTTTTATCATCCGGTACGGCTGCAGATGAACGGGGCTTTTTACCAGTTGGCCAACCATAACGATTTGCATGGGGAGGAGCTGCTGGAGCGCCTGGGCTGGGATCCGAATGGGGCGTTGTACAACGCCGCCGGCCAGGTGACTCCGGGCAAGGCGAGCACGGGCGGGTTTGACAAGAAAACGCGCCGCTGGGACACGACCGATGCCGATTACCTCGAGCTGGCCAATAAAATTGCCGAGAGCCTGCCCACCGAGACACGGCGCATCAATGCCCTGGATTTGTTCGACGTGCCCAACGTGCTGAACTACCTGTGCGTGGCGCGGTGGGTGCATGAAAATGACGATGTCTGGGCCAACATGACCCTGTATCATGACAATGATGGCGATGGACTCTGGCGCATCATTGGCTTTGACATGAACCTCTCATGGGGGGCGATTTTCGCCGAAGGTGATGCTTCGTTGTACACCGGGGTGCAGGCCACCAATGACAACCACAAGGCGCATCCCTTGTATGGTTCCTCGCAGGCCCTTGCCTTGAGCGGGCCCAGTGGCGCCTACAACCGCGTGTATGACACGTTCTTTTTGGTGCCCCAATTGCGCCAGATGTACCTGCGCCGTTTGCGCACGTTGATGGACACCTGGATTCTTCCGCCGGACGCGCCGCCGGGGAGCTCCCCGGTGGAGCAGCGCATTTATGCCTTGCGGGACTATATTGCCGAGGAGGCCATTCGCGATCGTGCCCGCTGGGGATGGCCGTCGGTGGGCGGGCAGAACAATTTCACCCCGGGCATTGATATTTACACGGGAGTGCAGCAGATGGTGGAGCAGTTCTTTTACCCGCGGCGGCAGCATTTCTTTGGCAAGCATTGCATCACCAACACAGCCCTGCCCATTGGCATAACCAAGGCCAACAACGCCGGCATCCCGTTGCCGCAACCCACCAATGCGGTGCTGGACATTGTGGACTGGGAGGTGAATCCGGCCTCGGGCAATCAGGATCAGGAGTATATCTGCGTTACCAACCGCAATAATCTGGCCCTGGACATTTCGGGGTGGCGCCTGCACGGCGGCGTGCGCTTCACCTTCAAACCGGGCACCGTGGTGCCGGCCACCGGCGCGGTGTATGTGGCGCGCAGCGTTCCGGGCTTCAAATCCCGCACCACCGGCCCGCGGCCGGGGCAGGGGTTGGTTGTTGTGGGCGGTTACGACGGGCAGCTTTCCACGTGGGGCGATGTCATCCTGTTGAGCGATGACCGGGGGCGGTTGGTCAGCTCCAACAGCTACCCGCCCTCCCCCAGTCTGGCGCAGCAATATTTGCGCATTACTGAGGTGATGTACAACCCGCCGGCGGTGGCTGGGGATCCCACGTACAAGGAGGAATACGAGTTCGTGGAGCTGAAGAACGTGAGCACCAATGTCACCCTGAATCTCACGGGCATTCGGTTTACGCAGGGCATCGAGTTCAATTTCACCGGCAGCAGCGTCACGTCCCTGGGGCCGGGCCAGCGCGTGCTGGTGGTCAAGAATCGCACGGCCTTTACCAACCGTTACGGCGCCGGCTTGAGCATTGCGGGAGAATATAGTGGTTATCTGAACAATGACGGCGAGACCTTGCGCCTGGTGGATGCCACCGGGGAGAAAATCCTCGAGTTCACCTACAATAATAATTGGCAGCCGCTGGCGGACGGGTTGGGCGGTTCGCTGGTCGTGGTCAACGAGCTGGCCGACTGGCGCGCGTGGGAAAGCCGCGAGCAATGGCGCGTCAGCACCTCCGAGAATGGCTCACCCGGCCAGGATGATTTGGCGCCGCCGCCGTTGCTGCCCGTTTTGGTGAATGAAGTGATGGCCAACAGCGGCTCGGCGGGGGGTGACTGGGTGGAGCTGTACAACCCCAATCCGGCGCCGGTTTCTCTGGCGCATTGGTGGTTGAGCGATGACTTTAATACGCCCAAGAAATATCGTTTTCCGGCCAATGCTTCCATTCCGGCCAATGGTTACCTGGTGCTCACCGAGGCCCAGTTCAATCCGAATGGCCAGGGTTTTGCCTTTGGCGCAGGCGGGGATGACGTTTATTTGTTCAGCGGCAACAGCGCCGGCCAGCTTACGGGTTACTACCACGGCTTCAGCTTTGGCGCTTCTCCGGTGGGGGTCACTTACGGGCGTTATGTGACCGAGCTGGGCGAGGAATTGTTTGTATTGCAGGCTTCCAACACCATGGGCGCTGCGAATAGCGGGCCGCTGGCCAGCCCGATCGTGGTGAATGAAATCATGTATCGGCCGCCTGACTTGTTGGTGTTTGATCCCATCGGTTTCAATCCGGCGCCTTACAAGCCCGTGGACAACACGCGCGATGAGTACATTGAACTGTGGAATACCACCACCAACACCCTCGCGCTGGGGAGTCCCACCGGCACCAATGCGTGGCGCTTGCGTGGCGGGGTGGATTTTGATTTCCCAACCAACGCCGTCATTCCGGCGGGCGGTTACATTCTGCTGGTCAATTTCAACCCGGCGGATGCGGCCCTGGCTGCGGCTTTCCGTACCTTGTATCAAGTGCCGCCGGGCGTGGCGCTTTACGGCCCCTACCGCGGCAAGCTGAACAACGATAACGACACCATTCGACTGCAACAATTTTTCCAGGGCAACTATGTGGACATGGATGCCTTTACTTACCGGGACAATGTGCCGTGGCCTTGCGGCGCTGACGGCAACGGCCGGTCTTTGCATCGCTTGTCGCCCCGCGAGCTGGGAGCGGATCCGTTGAACTGGGCGGCGCAACCGCCGACGGCCGGAGCGCCCACCGTCCCGCAAACCCGCGGTCTGGCCTCCCTGGTGGCCGGCCCGGCCAATGTGGCGGTGGCCACCAATGGCACGGCGGTGCTTTCGGTGGACGTGTGCTCGCCGTATCCGGTGAGTTATCAATGGCGGTTCAATGGCCAGAATCTGCCGGGTGAGAACAATTCCATCCTGGTCATTCCCAATGCCCAACTGGCGAACAGCGGTTATTACAGCGTCATTGTTTCCAATCGCGCGGGAGCCTTTGAGACCGCCCCCGCGTGGGTATCGGTGCAGGTGCCGCCGCGGATTGTGGAGCAGCCGGCGAGTCAGACGGTGTTGGCGTTTGGGGAGGCGGTGTTGCGGGTGGGGGTGGAGCCGACGCCGCCGTACTGGGTGCAGTGGCGGTTTAACGGGGCGAACTATTTT
>JAOAIT010000065.1 GCA_026414565.1 Verrucomicrobiia bacterium | reverse complement strand
GTACCTTGGGGCGGTGGGGGGGACGAACTGGCTGCGGCTGGAGACCATTCCGGCGGCGGGGAGCAACCGGTGGGTGGAACTGCTGCAACCGGTGCAATCCCCGCAGCGCTTCTACCGCCTGGGTGTCACCCTGCCCAATCCATAGCCTGATCCGGACTGGCAACTCCAGTTAACCGGCCTGCTCCAGGCTTGGGAAGCAACAGCGGCTGGTGGTGCGAAGCCTTGCCGCGGTGGGTGCAAGCAGAATTCTTGCCTGCAACCACCGCCATTTTCATGAAGTGACGCGGTGACGGCGGCGGTACTCGCGCGGGGTGCAACCGAAGGCGCGACGGAAAGCCTCATTGAAACGGCTCAGGCTGCCGAAACCGCTGTTAAGAGCGATTTCCAGGATCAAATCATCGGTGGTGGCCAGGAGACGTTGGGCATGGGAGAGACGGTGTTGTAAAATGTACTCCAGTGGGGTGGTGCCGAAGACCCGGCGAAAGACACCGATAATATAGTTGGGATGAAGATTAACGTGGCGGCTGATATCCTCGAGCGTAAGGGGCTGGGTGTAATGTTGGGCAATGAAGGCCGCGATGCGTTCTGCGTGATTCAAGGTGCCGGCGCCCAAGATGGTGGAGTGGTGGCGCTTGGTGGGTGGACCGGCGGGGTCAGGGGGAATGCGCAAGGCGAGGCGACGGAGGCGAGCCTCCATCTCCAGCAACATGGCACGGCGCTGGTCCTCCGAAGGGGCTGTTATATCCTGAATCCAAAGTCGAAATTGAGCGGCATCCAGAACTCCGCGGGAGTCATCGGGTTCCATCAATAAATGGCCGTGGAGCACCAGATGGGTGAAGTGTTCCGGCAGGCGCCATTGTAAAAACCAGACCAGGGGGATGGTGGAGACGTAATACTCAGTTAATCCCTCGTAAGCAATGGTGTGGTGGGGTACGGCGGCCCAGAACACGGCCAGGCGCCTGGCGGGAACCACAATTTTTTGCCCAAACAAGAGGTAGGTGATCTGGCCGGTTTCCAGCAGGTTCAGCTCGATTTCATTGTGGCGGTCCGGCCGGTTCATGATGGCCGCCTCCCACCGCACACAAGTAAAGCCATAAGGCTCGAAATCTTTGCGATTTGGGGCGAAACGAGTCACGCCTTAATATCCCGCAAGTTTTGGTCGCAATAAAGGAAGAAAAAAGGCGGTCGGCGTCATAAACTCGTCACATTACCAAAAAACGCCCGTGCATGGTTCAGGCAGCGCACCATGGTGCAGCCTCGAACTTTGGCCGCGATGAGCAGCCCGGTGGGGCGAGCTCGGCGCTGGCCGTGCGGCGGGAGCTGGTTGATGTCATGCGAAGTCTGGTGTTGATGGCTGCGGTTTTATGCGCGGCGGTTTTGCCTGTGAGGGGCGATGCCACCCTGGTTTTCAACGAGGTGATGTATCATCCCCTTACCAACGAGGCCGCGATGGAGTGGGTGGAGCTGTACAACCAGTTGGCGGTGGATTTGGATGTGTCTGGGTGGCGGTTGGAGGGGGAGATTGATTACGTATTTCCCGCGGGCACGCGGGTAGCTGGCAGGGGGTTCGTCGTAGTGGCCATCCAGCCGGCGGCCTTCACTGCGGCCACGGGGCTGACCAATGTTCTGGGGCCTTTCAACCGGCGGCTTTCCAATGCAGGGGGGACGTTGCTCTTGAAGAACAACAATGGACGGATCATGGACCGGCTGGACTACGGCACCACTGGGGAATGGCCGGTGGCGGCCGATGGGGCGGGGCCGTCGCTGGCCAAGATAGATGAGGAGCTGGCCAGCAGAGACCCGGCCAACTGGCGAGCGAGCCTTTCGGTGGGTGGTTCTCCCGGGATGGCGAACACGCCGCGCCTGACGATTACCACGCAAAGCCGGACACTGGTGCCGGTGGACGCCGTGTGGCGTTATGAGGAATCTGGAACGGACCGGGGCGCGGCCTGGCGCAATCCGGAGTACGATGACAGCAGTTGGCCGCAGGGCGCGGCGTTGCTGGCGCGGGAGGATTGCAACTGCCTGCCGGAGCCGATTCGCACACCCTTAACCGTTGGGGCAAACAAGCTCACGTATTATTTCCGCACCACCTTTGTTTATACGGGGGAGGTGAGCCGGGCCACGCTGGCCTTACGGCACGTGGTGGATGACGGGGTGGTGGTTTATCTCAATGGCGTGGAGGTCTGGCGGTTGGGGGTGAATGATCCGGTGACGTCCACCACCCTGGCCAGCCGGACAGTGAATGACGCGGCCTACGAGGGGCCGTTTGGCATATCTGCCGCCAGCCTGCGCCCCGGCACCAACATTTTGGCGGCTGAGGTGCATCAGGTGAACAGCACCAGTTCAGATGTGGTATTTGGCCTGCAGTTGGAGGAGGTGACTTATGTCACCAACGCCCCCGGCGGGGTGCTGGCGCCGGATTTGACGGTGGCGTTGAACGAGCTGCCCGCTGTGACCAATCAGCAATTTTGGGTGGAATTGTACAATTACGGCCGCGGGCCGGTGGCGCTGGACGGCTGTGTGCTGGCAAGGTTTGGCACGCATTACGCGGAATATGTGCTGCCGGCGCGGACGTTGGAGCCGGGGGAACGCTGGGTGTTACAACGGGCCACTGTGGGTTTTGGGGCGGACGACGGCGATCGGGTGGTGTTCTACGCACCCGGCAAGGGGCGCGTTTATGATGCCGTGGTGGCGAAGAATCATCCTCAGGCGCGTCATCCCGAAGGCACCGGATCCTGGCTGGTCCCCCGGCAAACTACCCCTGGCACGACAAATGAGGTTTGGCTGCGACGGGACGTGGTCATCAATGAGATCATGTATCATCACCAGCCTTATCCTGCTGTGGGGGACTTGCCGCCCGAGGAGAATCCCGAAGAATGGTTGGAATTGTATAATCGCGGAACCAATCCGGTGGATTTGACCGGCTGGCGTTTGGAGGGGGCGGTGCGCTATGACTTTCCCGAGGGCAAACTGCTGGCGCCAGGGGCGTATCTGGTGGTGGCCAGGGATGCCATCGCTTTGCGGGCCACATTTCCCGGCGTGGACATCCTGGGCAATTACAGCGGCCGCTTGTCTTCGGAGGATCTGCCGTTGCGGCTGTTGGATGCGCAGGGCAACCCGGCAGCGGTGGTGCGCTTTTACTCGTGGGGACGCTGGCCTAAATATGCGGATGGGGGCGGTTCCAGCCTTGAGTTGCGGAATCCTTTTTCCGATCCCGCCAGTGCCGAAGCTTGGGCGGCGAGCGAGGAAGGCAGCAAGGGGGGGTGGCGCACTTATACCTATCGGATGACGGCTCAGGCCAGCACCACGGCCAATCCAGACAGTGTATGGCGCGAGTTTATCCTGGGTTTGCAGGCGGCGGGGGAATGTTTGGTGGATGACATCCGGGTGATCCAGTCGCCCACCAATAATCCGGTGGAGATGATTGCCAATGGGAATTTTGAGAACGGCCTGGCGGGCTGGCGGGTATTGGGCACCCACATGTTCAGCCGCGTGATCGAAGATCCGGACCAGCCCGGCAACCGGGTGTTGTATGTGGTGGCCAGCGGGCCACAGGAGCACATGCATAATCACATTGCGACCACGTTGAAGGACGGCTTGAGTGTGACGGACGGCCGGGAGTATGAAATCAGTTATCGGGCCAAATGGTTGGGCGGCAGCCGTTTGCTGAATACGCGGCTGTGGTTCAACCGCGTAGCGCGCACGACGGAACTGGAGGCGCCACAGCGCAACGGCACGCCGGGGGCGCGCAATTCCCGTTACGAGGCGAATCCCGGGCCTACGTTCGCCGGTTTGGCGCATGAACCGGTGGTGCCGCCGGTGGGGGCGCCGGTGACGGTGCGCGTGCGGGCCAGCGATCCCCAGGGCGTGAGCCAGTGCCAGGTGTATTGGTCGGTCAACAGCGGTGCCTGGTCCAACGCGCCCATGAGCTTGAGTGCTGAGGGGGATTATCAGGGCGTCATCCCGGGCTACTCCTCCGGAGCCGTGGTGCAGTTCTACGTGCGGGCGGTGGATGGTCTGGGCGCGGCGGCGACCTTCCCGGCGGAGGGGCCACAGGGGGGCGCCCTGTACAAGGTCAATGACGGGCAGGCAACGGCCTTTCCGGGACATACTTTCCGCATTATTACCACGCCGGCGCTGGCCGCCTGGCTGCATCAGGCGACCAACGTCATGAGCAATCACAACTGGCCGTGCACCGTGATCTACAATGAGCGGGTGGCGTATTACAACGTGGGGCTGCGCTTGAAAAGCAGCATGAACGGCCGGCCTTTCAGCAACCGGGTCGGGTTTCATCTGGCATTTCAACCGGATCAGAAATTCCGTGGGGTTCACCCCACCATGGGATTGGATCGCCGGCCGGGCGACAGTTCGCCGGTGAATGAGGAGATCGTGGTGCGGCATCTCGCCCTGGTGGCCGGCGGCATTCCCACCATGCACTTGGACGTGGCGCGGGTGCTTTCGCCCCGCGGGACTGAGAATGGCCCCGCGCTGCTCACCCCCAGTTATGAGGATGAGTTTATCGCCACCGCTTTTCAAGAGGGGGAGCGGGGCATGTTGTTTGAGATGGAGGGGGTTTATTATTCCACCAGCGCGACCTCGGACGGTTACAAACTACCCCAGCCGAATGCGACGCAGTATGTGGATCTCACCGATCACGGCAATGACAAGGAGAACTACCGCTATTATTACCTTCGCAAAAATCAGCGGGCAAGCGATGACTACCGTCCCATCATGGCGTTGGGCAAAGCCTTCAGTCTGAGCGGGACGGCCCTGGAGAACCAAACGCGGCAACTGATGGATTTGCCGGAATGGCTGCGAGCGTATGCGTTGATCACCTTGTGTGGCGTGAATGACACCTACACGTTCTGGTTGAATCACAACGTGATGATTTATTTCCGCCCCGAGGATCACAAGGCGGTTTATTTGATGTGGGACAACGACTTCACTTTCACGCGCTCGGCCACGGATGTGATTGTGGGGGGGCAGAATCTGGGGCGAATCATCAACCTGCCCGCGAACTTGCGCCAGCTTTACGCGCATTTGCAGGACCTCATGGATACCTATTACAACACCAATTACCTCGCCTACTGGCTGGCGCATTACGGGCCGTTCTCCAGCGCCACCTACACCCACCGCGCCAGTTACATCCAGCAGCGCAGCGACTATGTGCGCAGTGTGATTGCCGGCGCGGGCGGCAACAGCGTGTTCAGCGTGGTGTCCACCAACGTGAGTGTGGCCGGCAGCAACGTGGTCACCCTGACGGGGACCGCCCCGGTGACGGTGCAAAACATCCTCGTCAATGGCGTGGCCTGGCCGGTGACGTGGAACAGTGTGTCCAGTTGGACTTTGCGCCTGCCCGTGTCGGCGGCCACCAACCGGCTGCAAATAACGGCCACAGACTTGCGGGGCCGGGTGCTCAGCAATGCTGCCGCGACGGTGCAGGCCGTGGTGAATGTCACGCCCGATTCGCCGGCGGGCAACGTCATTTTTACGGAAATCATGGCGCAGCCGCTGCAACCGGGGGCGGAATATGTGGAGTTGTTCAACCGGTCGGTCACCACCTCCTTTGATATGTCGGGCTGGCGTATCAACGGGCTGGACTATACCTTCCCGCCGGGCAGTTATCTGGCTCCGCGCAGTTATCTGGTGCTGGTGAAGAATCGCTGGGCTTATTTGGCGGCTTATGGCCTTCAGGCGCCGTTGTTTGATGAATATCCCGGCAACTTGCAAGCCGGGGGCGAAACCTTGACGCTCTTGATGCCGGGGGCGGAAGGGGGCGCCGAGGTGGTGGTGGACCGGGTCCGGTACGAGGGCGACCTGCCATGGCCCGCGGCGGCGGTCAGCGGCACCGGCTCCGCTTATCAGTTGATTGATGTCAATCAGGACAATGCGCGGGCGGGTAATTGGACGGCGCAATATGTTCCGCCGGTTTATGAGCCCGGGGTGTATCAGCCGGCCCGGACCAATAGCGGGTGGCGGCAGGTGGTGTTGACGGGAAGTATTGGAGTGGGGGTGGGCGGCGGTGCGCAACGGCTGTTGATCTACCTGGGCGAGACCAACGGCGCCAGCGCGATTATTGATGATATTTGCCTGGTGGAGGGGACGAATGCAGCGGTGGGGTTTAATTATGTCCGCAATGGCGATTTTGAGCTGCCCTTGGTGGAGAATCCCGTGCTTACCAATAGCTGGTTGATCCCCACCAATTACACCAACACCGCCATCGTCTCCTCTCCGGTGCGTTCTGGTCAGGGCGCGCTGCGGCTGGAATGCACGACGTTTGGCAACAGTTATGGGCGGGTCATTTCGCAGAATCTGTCCCCGGCGCCGGCGCCCAATACGATTTGCACGCTCAGTTTCTGGTTTTGGTCCACAAATTCCGCCACCAATTTGGTGGTGCGCATCCAGAACAGCGCGGCTTTGACCACCGGCGGCGCGGGCACCAATATTTTGCCCGTCATCACTCCCGAGGTCAACCTCCCGCCCCGGCTGGTGAGTCCGGCGGTGACCTATCGCACTCCCGGCACCGCCAATCAGTTTGCCGCCACGTTGCCCGCTTTTCCTCCGTTGTGGCTCAATGAGGTGGCGCCAATGGGCACAGCGGGCTGCCGCGATGCGGCGGGGGAGGAGGAGCCGTGGGTCGAAATCTACAACGCCGGCTCCCAAACCGTGTCCCTGCAAGGGTTGTACCTTTCAAGCAATTACTCGAATCTGACACAATGGGCTTTTCCATCGGGCGCGAGCCTTGGGCCGGGCCAATACTTGGTGGTGTTTTGCGATGGGCAGCCCGCGCAATCCACCGCCCAGGAATGGCATGCGAATTTCCGGCTGTCGCCGGCCGGCGGCGGGGTGGCGCTTTCGCGGCTGCACAATGGCCAGCCGCAGGTGCTGGATTATGTCAATTATCGCGCTTTGCCGGACAACCGCAGTTATGGGTCCTATCCGGATGGCCAGCCGTTTGCGCGGCAGCAGTTCATTTATCCCACGCCTGCCGCCCCCAATGACCCGCGCCGTCTGCCGCTGGTGGTGTTCATCAATGAATGGATGGCCAGCAACCAGCGCACGCTGCAAGATCCGGTGGATGGCGATTATGAGGACTGGTTTGAGCTGTATAACCCGGGCACGCAGGCGGTGGATTTGGCGGATTGTTATTTGACCGACACGTTAACCAACCGCTTTAAGTACCGCATTACCACCAATGGCGCGCACCTCATCCCCCCGCAGGGATACTTGTTGGTCTGGGCGGATGAAGAGACAGCCCAGAATACGGATGCACAGGGGCGACCACGGGCTGATCTGCACGTGAATTTCAAACTGTCCGCCGCCGGGGAGGCCATTGGTCTTTATGCCGCAGATGGGACGGCGATTGACACCGTTGAATTTGGCGTTCAGACCAACGATGTCAGCATGGGCCGGCTGCCGGATGGCGGTCCGGAGCTGGTGTTTATGCCCGGCTCGGCTTCGCCCCGTGGGCCCAACTGGGTGCGGGGCGGCAATCTGGCTCCCGTGGTGGTGCCGGTGGCCAACCGGACGGTGTTTGTGGGGCAAACGCTGGGAATGCTCCTGAGTGCCAGCGATCCCGATGGTCCCACGCAAACCTTGCGGTTCAGCCTGGAGCCGGGAGCTCCGTCGGGAGCTCAGGTCACTGCCGATGGTTACTTTTCCTGGCTGCCGACATTGGAGGGGCTGTACGTGATTGCTGTGCGCGTAACCGACAATGGGCAGCCTCCCCTGAGCGCCACAACCTCCTTTTTGGTGGAAGTTTTGCCGCGGCCTGTCCTGGGAAAGGTGGGGCTGCAAAACGGTTGTCTGGACATTTCCTGGCCGAGCCGGCCGGGGCTTGTTTACGTCCTCGATTACAAAGAACGCTTGGATGCTCCGGCGTGGACGCCTTTTCTAACAAATCGCGCAGGGGGCGAGACGTTGCGAGTGACCAACATCACGGTTTTGGGGCCGCAGGGGTATTTTCGGCTGCGAACCTCCGCGGGAGAGTGAATCGGAGCCATGGAATGGCGGTGTCAGGTGCATTTGGCGGGGCATGACCATTGGGCCGGGCGGCCGGCAAAATTTGTAAAAAACTAAACTCCAAATAAGCGAATCGTATGAAAACTATAAACCTCCAATGCGTGTTGGGTGCTTTTGGCGGACAGTGCCGAGCACTGGTGGAGCATGTCGGGCTGGTGGTGTTGCTCTTGTGGCTTCAGGCCTTCGGGGCGTGGGCGCAACCCTCGCCGGTGGTTCGCTTCTCCTTTAGTGAGGGGTGGGGCACCGTCACCACCAATGAAGGCTCGCGTGGGGGTGAGGCAAGTTTTGCGCAACAGGGGGGGTATCCGGTGTTTTCGCCGGTGGTGCCGTTGGGGCCGTATGCGCCGGCGCTCAACGGCGGGGCGGTGGATTTTGGGATGATTACGTCCAGCACGGACGGCAACCGGGCGGTGGATTTGCCAGGGGCACTGGGTCCGATGAGTGGTTTTACGGTGTGCGGTTGGGTGAACTGCCGGAGTTTGACGGTGGGATGGGGTGGCAACCGGCTGGTGTTTGCGCTGGTGGCACCCAATAGCAGCGGTTTTGATTTGGTGCATCTGGCCAATGGCAGCTTGCAGTTGGGGGTGAATCAATGGCCTGACGGGTCGCCGGCGGTGAGTTCGGCCGGGCGGATCACGGCGGATGAGAACACGGGGACGGGCAACTGGGTATTTTTTGCGGTGACGTACGATGGGACGCAGACGGCGGACAATGTGAAATTTTATTTCGGGAATGGGGACACGCCGGCGGCATTGGACGTAACGCGGACGTACAGCAGAGGGGTGTTGCCAGACACAGGGGCGGTGACACTGGGCAACTTTGGGCCGGTGGCGGGGGCGCGGACGGAGTTGGGGCCGGGCGGGGGGAGCCGGGTGCTGCGGGGCTTGCTGGATCAGGTGATGGTGTTCACCAATGTGTTGAGTCTGGAGGAGATACAAGCGGCGCAGGTGGCAGCGGCATCGCCGCCGGCTCCGCTGGCCTTTATCAGCGAGCCGGTGGATCGGGTGGTGAACGCGGGACAGGATGCCGTGTTTACGGTGGCGGTCAGGGGCGGCCTGCCCATCTGGTACCAGTGGCAGCGGGATGGAGTGGACATTCCGGGGGCGACCAATGCCACGTATGTATTGAGTCCGGCCCGGCCCCAGGATCATGCAGCCCGGTTCCGGGTGGTGGTGTCGAATCTGGTGAGCATGTTGGTGAGCAGCAACGCGACGCTGGGCGTGCAGAGCGACTTTACACCGCCCTGGGTGGTGGAGGTGAAGGCGCCCAGTTTGACCAACATCCTGGTGAGTTTTTCGGAGCCGGTGGACGCGGGCACGGCGCAGGAGGTGGGGAATTATGCGTTGGAGCCGGGGAATCTGGGTATTTGGTCGGCGGTGCTGGCGGCCAATCAAACCAATGTTCTGTTGACGACCGAGCCGATGGTGACCGGGGCGGTGTACACGTTGCGGGTGGTGCTGATTGGGGATCGGGCCCTGCCGGTGCCGAATTTCTTGCTGGAGACCAACATCGAATTTCGGGCCTATATGCCGCCGCCTTTGAGGCCCGTAGTGGAACTGGCCTTCAGCGAAGGCACGGGAACAACGGCCACCAACCTGGGGACGCGCGGCGGGGTGGCGACTTTTGCGCAGCAGGGGGGGTATCCGGTTTTTTCGCCGGTGGTGCCAACGGGGCCCTATGCGCCGGCGTTCAACATCGGGGCGGTGGATTTCGGGATGATTTCCTCCAGCACGGACGGCAACCGGGCGGTGGATTTGCCAGGGGCATTGGGGCCGATGAGCGGTTTTACGGTGTGCGGGTGGGTGAATTGCCGGAGTTTGACCATCGGAGGAGGGGGGAACCGGCTGGTGTTTGCGCTGGTGGCGCCCAACAGCAGCGGTTTTGATTTGGTGCATCTGGCCAATGGCAGCTTGCAGTTGGGGGTGAATCAATGGCCTGACGGGTCGCCGGCGGTAAGTTCGGCGGGGCGGATTACGGCAGATGCGAACACGGGGGTGAGCAACTGGGTATTTTTTGCGGTGACGTACGATGGGACGCAGACGGCGGACAATGTGAAGTATTATTTTGGGAACGGAGGGACGCCGGCGGCATTGGACGTGACGCGGACGTACAACAGAGGGGTGTTGCCAAACAGCGGGGCGGTGACGCTGGGCAACTTTGGGTCGGTGGTGTCGGCACGGACGCAGTTGGGGCCGGGCGGGGGGAGCCGGGTGCTGCGGGGCTTGCTGGATCAGGTGATGGTGTTCACCAATGTGTTGAGTTTGGAGGAGATTCAGCGGTTTCAAGCACGCGCCGCTGGTGTGGCCTCCACCTCGCCGCCCGGCCTGGTGGCCCAGCCGGCGTCCGTGACGGTGTTTGCCGGCCAGCCTGCCGCGTTTAGCGTGATGGCGACCGGTACCCCGCCTTTGAGCGTTCAGTGGTTGCGCAACGGCGATGCGATACCCGGGGCGACCAACTTCGTTTATTCTTTCGTGGCCAGCCTGGCCGATGCCGGTGCGACGTGGCGGGCGGTGGTGAGCAACCTTTACGGCACCGTGATGAGCGACACGGCCATGTTGACCGTGTTGCCCGAGAACGGCTGGAAGGTGCGGCTGCCGTTGAATGAGGGTGCAGGGACGGTGACCACCAACCTTGGCAATCTGGGCGGCACAGGCGCGTTTATCCAGCAGGGCGGTTTTCCGGTGTTTTCAACGAATGTGCCCATGGGCTTTTATGCCCCCGCGAGCAATCTGTTTGCCGTGGACTTCGGGGTGTTGGGCGCGAGTGATGGCAATCGCGCGATTGATTTGACCAACCCTTATGGCAACACGCTGGGACGCATGGAGGCCTTCACGGTGTGCGGGTGGTTGAATTGCCGCGATCTGACCGCCGGCGGCGGCGGCAACCGGCTGTTGTTTGCGCTGGATGGCCCCGGCGGGCGTGGCTTTGACCTGGTGCAACTGAGTAATGGCGCCCTGCAACTGGGAGTGAATCAATGGCCGGACGGTTCGCCGGCCATCAGTTCAGCGGGGCGGGTGACAGCGGATCCGGCCGTCGGACCGCAAAACTGGGTGTTTTTTGGCGTGACCTACGATCCCGGGCAGGCGAGCGGCCACGTGAAGTTTTACTTCGGCTCGCCAGTTGTCCCGGCGGCGGTGGACCGGGTGGTGGATTATCCTCGGGGAGTGCTGGCGGGGACCGGGGCGTTGACCCTGGGTAACTTTGGCATCGCCGGGGGCAGCGCCCGCACGGCGATTGGGCCGTCGGCCAGCCGTTGTTTTCGCGGGTTGCTTGACGAGGTGCAAGTTTTCAACCGGGCGTTGACCTTGACGCAACTGCAACTTGTGCAGGTGGGACTCGCGCCGGATGTGGTGGTGGCGCCGCCGTACCTCAGCCTGGGGCGGGATAGTAACCAGCTCATGATTCGGTGGAGCGCGCCGGTGCCCTTCCGGTTGTTCTTTACAGACGATTTGCGTGGCGGCAACTGGCAGCCGGTGGAGGCGGCGGTGGAGGCGCAGGACGGGCAATCCACCGTGCGCTTGCAGGCCGACCAACCGCAGCGATTCTTCCGCCTGCAACCTTGATCGAACCCCGGCGGCCGGGCTGCTGGATCGGCAAACATTGAACCGTGTGCCCGTCTCCACCTTGATGTGGACAGGGGGAGGACGACACGGCGGGCCGATGGCCGCGGCGCGGCCGGCTTCAGGGGTTGCCGGATGAGAGCTGCGGGCCGCCGGGTTGCCGCGGCGAGGCTGCATGAAGAAGGTTGACTTTGGCGGGGTTCGGCGGTTTTGTTGGTCACGAGACTGGCCGCCGCCTCCGGGTGTGAATCGCGGACGGCCAGCCCCCGTCATACCCATCATATATGCTGCCTTCCCAAGCCGAATTGCCGACACGTTGCCATGGATTAAGGATCGCAAACTGCCTGTGTTGGCTGCCCCTGGCGGCTTTTGTGTTGCTTGCCCACGCCGTTTTGGCGGCAGCGCCGGAAATCTGCCGGGTGCAGGGGGGCAACACCAAGCTGATCTGGGGCACGGGCTTCACGCCGGGCGAGGTCGAGGTGCGAAGCTGGCGGGTGCCGCTGGACACCAACCGCGTGTGGGCGGCGCTGGGGCAAAGTCCTTATCCCGGGCGGGATTTGTTGCCCGCCACACCGCCACCGGAAGCCCGCAAGTTGAACGTGCTCGACACCGATCCACGCGGCCTGGTCATGGCCGTCGAGTTTGAGACGCAATACAACGCCGAAGGTTTTTATGATGCGCGCGCAGGCGGGCACGTGTGCTGGGTGCGCAATCGTGAGGGCTGGTCCAGGCCATGGCTGGTCACCAGCGCCCAGCCGTGGTGGGTGTCGCCCGAAACCGCCGTGCCCGGGGGCGAGGTGCGCGTGTTTGGCCGCACCTTGGATGCGCGGTGGGTGGCTTTGAAACGACGGAGCGACGGGCAGGTGGTCCGCCTGACGAATTTCCGGCGCGGCCAGCATCCGCTTTACGAGGTGCGGGTGAGCCTGCCTTCCGAACTGGCGCCTGGAGACTATGACTTGTTCGTTCACAATGGCGCGGGCGGCGAGGCGGGTTGGGGCGGGCCGGTGAAGCTGGCGGTGGCGCTGCCGGTGAAACCGGCGACGAATTTCTTTAATGTTCGCGAAATGGGCGCGCACGGCGACGGGTTTCACGATGACACTGCGGCCTTGCGTCGCGCTCTGGTGCAGGCCGGCGCTGCGGGCGGGGGCACGGTGTTTCTGCCGCCGGGGGCTTACGCCATCAGCGCAACATTATGGGTGCCCACAAATGTTACGCTGCAGGGGGCCGGCCCGCAGAGCAGCCTGCTGGTGGTGCTGGAGGGGCGGCCCATGCGCTGGGACGTGCCGGTAGAGATTGCCCGCGCCATGCCGGGGCATTTCCGCGCGCGGCAGGAGGGCGGCAACCGGGGCGCGATGCTTTGGCTGCGGGATCATGCGCGGGTGACGGATCTTGGTTTTGTGGACGGCCCGGGCACGCTGCAGGTTATCTTTGGCTCGCACAGCCATTGCCGGATTGAGCGGTGCCATCTGCGTGCCACGCACTCGACCGAGCCGGCCGTCATGGTGGAGTGGGGCTCCTACGGTTTTGTGCTCAAGGATTCGGTGATCGAATCGGCGCAGGGCGGGGTGTTTCTGGTACATGGCCCGCATGAGCAGGCGCTGGTCAGCGGCAACACGATCCGCAATATCCAGCACGGGCAGGCCAACAACCTGTTCATCCGCGCTTTTGTGCATTCCATCATCGAGCACAACACCCTTGAGGACGGCGACCGCAACTGGGTCAGCCAGACCGGCTTCACCAGCGGTTACCACTCGATCCTGTTGGGCAACCGCTGGCGCAACAATATTCCCCGCCGGCACAATTCCGGCGAGAACATGTATGAGGCCGGGGAGGCCACGTGGCATGGGCCGGTGGCGCGCGCAGACCGCGCGAGCCTGACGGTGGCGGGCGCGCCCTTCGAGGGCAAAAAGCTGGGCGGCGAATATGTACTCGTGCTGGACGGCCCCGGCCTGGGCCAGTACCGCCGCGTGGTGAGCAATTCGGTGAACACGCTCTATCTCGAGCCGCCGTGGGAGGTGTTGCCGGAGGCCACGACCTACATCATGACCGGCAAGGCCTACGCCGAGACGTTGTGGATTGATAACGAGGAGGAAAACACGGCGAACTGGACCGGCTTCTGGGGCAACAACTTCGGGCACGTGGTGGACGGCCATGCCCAGCGGCGGGGCGGAGGGTTTTATTTGTGGGCCTGGCAAAACACCACGCCTTCGCCGGTGGCCTTTTGTGAGTTGATCGGCGTGCGGCTCATGGAGCGCGGCAACATCAGCCTTTTGGGACCGCTGGTTTTTGGCAACAGTGTGCGTTTCTGTGAGATTACCGGCTTCCGCTACGGCCCGAGTTTTCACATTCAGCCGGGCTGGCTGCAGGGAATGGATCCGGCCCAGCGCGCGGCTGTGGATTTGCCGCCTGCCCGCGCCAAAATCACGGGTCTGCCCGCCACCGCGCCGCTGAAGGATTGGAATCTGATCGAGGGCACGCATATTTACGACGGGCCGCGGGGTATTCGCATCGCGCCCCCGGCCCGGCACACGCAGCTTCGCCGCAATGCCATTCATGTGGACGGTGTGGCCGTGATGGACGAAGCGCAGCAGATGGCCCGCGCCGATGCACGTAAAAGCTGGCAGGTCAAGGAAGGCCAGGAAATCGTATATTTCAACGTGCAGCCTGAGCGCGGCGAGGCGGAGGTGGCGGCCGCACGCGCTGAAATTCCGCCGGTGCAATACACCCCGCCCCCTGATCGTTGGGACGCGTTGCCGCTGAGCCGTGCCCGTCTGGCGGAGACCGGCGGTGTCTGGCGGGTGGTTATGCTGGGCGACAGCATTGTAAATGATACTTGGCGTTCCCGCTTTGGCGAGAGCCTGCAGGCGCGCATGCCGCACACGCGGTTGGAACTCACCGCCGTGGTCGCCGGGGGCAAGGGCTGCTGGTGGTATGCGCAACAGGGCCGGGTGAGCCGGCACGTTGCGCCCTTGCAGCCCGATTTGCTCATCATTGGCGGCATCAGTCACAACCAGGATCTCGAGGCTGTGCGCGCAGTCATCCGGGAAATTCGGGTCACGCGGCCTGTGGACGTGCTGCTTTGCACGGGGCCGTTTGGCGCGGCGGACCCCACCGATGACGCCAAATGGGCCGCCGAGCGCGCCGATACGCCCAAGGCCTGGCACGTGCGGCTGGCCGCGCTGGCGCGGGAGGAGAAGGCGGGATTTCTTGATTTGCAGCTTCTTTGGGGGGAGTATGTGCGCGCCAGCGGCAAGCCGCTGGATTGGTACAAGCGCGATCCCGTCCATGCCAACGCCCGCGGGGAGGCGGTGCTGGGCCGGTTTATGACCGAGTATCTGACTCCGTGAAGCGGGCGTAGTGGGGCGGGTGGGCGGGAATGGGCCATGACGTTGCCCAAGAGAAATGCGAAGGGGGAATTGTCGCTGCGATTTTCCTTCCTGCCGGGCGCGCCAAGCACAATGAAAATGAAATCGTGCCAACGGTTGCACTGGTTTTTTGCGGGTTTGGCCCTGGCCCTGGCTGTGGGTGGGTTGTGCGCGCAGTCTGGCGCCACCGCCGCACCGCGCCGTGATCCCTGGCTCTGGCCATCCGCCAGCCCCAGCACTTGGAACCAGCCCATCGGCAGCGCCGCGCATTACGTGCCAGCCGGACTCAAAGCTGAAGGCGGCTTCGCTGTGGATGAGGAGATTCTCCTGCGCGTGGCACCTGACGCGCCCGAGCGTCCGCTTTTCGCGCCGAAGTTCTGGGACATGCTCGCTGGAGGCACCCTGCGGACCTTGCTTGCGCTGCCCCTGGCCGGCGCGCCCGCCATGCCCGCGCCGATCAACCAACCCGTGCCCGAAAAAACAGCCGGCCTGACCAAGATCGCCCTCCGCAACCCATCCATGACTGATGGCTTGGACAAGCCCGAGCACTGGACCAGCGAGTTTGTCAGCCAGGGCAAGATCAAAGTCTCGCGTGACACGGCCACCTTCCATTCCGCGCCCGCCTCGCTGGCCCTTGCAGCGGTGGAGGGGGCGGCGCAAGCCCAAGTGTCCCAATTCTTTGCGGTTCAAGGCGGCGAGCGCCTCCGACTCTCCGGCTGGGTTCGCGCCGACGGCGGTGCCAACGCCATGCTGGCGCTGCAAAGCTTCACCGCCGACTGGAAGGGGATTGATTTCAAAGTGGTGGGCAACGCCCTCACCGGCTTCGATTGGCGCAAAGCCGAGGGTGAAGTTGTATTGCCCACCAACGCCGTCCGCGCTGCTGTGGTGTTGATGCTGCAAGGCCCGGGTGTGGTCTGGCTCGATGATGTGAGCCTGGACGGCACCGATCCCGGCGCGGACGCCAAACCCCAGGCCGTCCCACGGCCCAAGCCGCAAGGCCCGCCCAAACCCAGACACTCCTGCGACCCGGCGGAAGGTTTCTGGCCCGATTATCCCCAAGCCTGGCGGCAGGTGCTTGACGGCCAGCTCCAACGTGCCAAGGAAGGTCCTGCCCCCCTTATCTTTCTTGGCGATTCATTGGTTCAGGGTTGGAGCGAGCAGCCGCGTTGGAAAGAACACTATGCCAAACTGGGGGCGGTCAATTATGGGGTGGGCGGCGATGGCACCCCACAATTGCTCTATCGCATCGAGAAAGGGATTCTGGACGGACTGAACCCGAAAGTTGTGATGCTGTCCGTCGGGGTGAACAACCTCTGGCCCGGCTTTGGCGCTGACGATACCGTGAAAGGGATCAAGGCGGTGGTGGCGGCAATTCAGGCCAAAGCGCCCGACGCCAAGATTCTGCTGGTTTCCAACTGGCATTTCTTCGACAAGGGTGACGGCGGCACGCGCCGGCGCGTGGACACCATCAACGCCGCGCTGAAGGAGTTCGCCGACGGTCGGCGGGTGGTCTTCCTGGAAATCAGCGAGCGGCTACTTCGGCCGGATCGGGAACTGGAGCTGAAATTTTACACCGCGGACAAATTACACCTTTCTGCCGCAGGCTATCGCCTGTGGGCAGAGGTTATGGACCCGGTGTTGGAAACCATGCTTAAATAACGCCAGAGTGATGTCTGCTGTGAAAACTTACAGGAATACGAATTTAATCAGTCATTTCACCTTTCTTACACATTGGCGCGGCCTGGCGGCTTTGGCGGCGGTGCCGGCGGCCCCCGGTGCGCCTATGATGGAATCCTCGGCGTCCGCGAGGGCCGAGTGCCCTTGCCCCACCCGCCCGTTACTGCGGATTTCCACCATTGGCAGCGTCCTGGCAATCAGTCTGCTCATGCTGGCCGGGGTTTTGCCGGCGGCAGCAGCTGACCCAGCCTGGATCTGGACCTCGGTAGCCATTGAAGGCGGCGGGTTGAACAGCACGGTGCTTGCCCATCCGGCGGTGCCGGACCTGATCTATGCCCGTCAGGACACCGCCGGAGTGTTGCGCTGGGATGCAAAACGACAGTGCTGGGTCAGCCTTATGGACTGGATGCCGGCCCGTTTCGGCAGTCGCAGTTGCCACGCCATCGCAGTGGACCCTGCCCCTGGCAGCGATGAGCGCCGACGCGGGACGATCTACGCCTCCTTTGGCGCCTACGTCAACGGCACCCAGGAAAACCCGGAGGGCAACGCGCTGTACCGCTCTTTTGACTATGGGGCCACTTGGACGCGAATATGGGACGGGGCGCGGCGCCAGGGCCAGTGGGGCGTGCCGATTTTGAGCTTCGGCGGCAATCTGGCGGAACGCCGCCAAGGCGAGGCCTTGGCGGTGGATCCCGCCAATCCGGACGTTCTCTACGTCGCCACCCTGATTGATGGCGTGTACCGCAGCCTCAATGCCCGCGCTGCCAAACCCGTTTTTACCAAACTAACCAACGCCCCCACGGGCTTTTCCAAGAACGATTGGGAACCCACTGGCGTGCGAGTGGTGTGGGTGGATTCGCGGGGCGGCACCGTGGGCACCCCGCCGCGCAGCCGGCTGGTGTTTCTCGGCGTCGCCAGCAAAGGCTCGGTGACGGGCGGCGTCTGGCGCAGCCAGGACGGGGGTGAAACCTTCACCCGTCTCGAGGCCGGGGAGGCGCCCACTTCCTGCCGCCAGCTTGCGCCGGGTCCGCAGGCGGGCACCTGCTATGTGGCGGGCGAGAATGGTTTGTTTGCCTTCAATGGCACGGTCTGGAGAGTCCTGCCCGGGACCGCCGGCAAGAGTTTTGGCAGTGTGGACAGTCATCCGGCGGATCGCCGCCGGATCGTGGCTGCCGGGGACAACAAGCTGTGGCAGAGCGAGGACGGTGGCGCCACCTGGCGCACCGGCGAGTGGAAGTTGTATGACAATCCCAAACGGGCGCTGGGCCTGGAGGCGCGGGCGACCAACTGGCTGGACACGACATTTCTTCAACCCGCCCATGGGAAGCTGGCGTTTGATCCCTTCCAACCGAAGCGGCTGTGGTGCGGCGACGCCTTCAGCATTATGCGTTGCGAAGATCGTCATGCGCCAACCGTGCGGTTCGAGGCCGTCGTGCGGGGCTACGAGACCACAGTGCCTTGGGCTTTGTGCTCGCCGCCGACGGGCGAGGCGCGCCTGTTTGTCGCCATGGCGGATGTGAATGGGATGCGCTTCACGGATCCGCTGGTGTCGCCCAGGCGGCAACTGGTTGATTACCTGCCCGAGGGCGAGCCCCGCAACCGTGATGCGGTAATCTGCGACATTGAGGCGGCCCCGTCGGATCCGCAGCGCATTGTGGTGCTGCGGGCCACCCAAGGCGGTTACAGCTCCGCCTGGCCCAGGCTGTTTCTGAGCCGGGACAACGGCCTGACTTATGTGACGCGCACCCTGCCGCCACCAGAAGGCAGCGCACATCCGCAGAGCATGGGACCCGGCAAGGTGGCGATTTCCGCCACCGATCCGAATCACATGGTGGTGGTCGGGTTTCTGCGCCGTCCGCACTATACGACCAACGCCTGGTCCGCAAACTGCTCCTGGCAGCCGGGCACCGGCATCCCTTGGAAACTGGATGACCTCAACCCTATACCTTCCATGCTGTGCGCTTGGAGGCGGACCGGGTGAACGGCAAGCGCTTCTACCTCATGCGTAAGAACCCGGAAAAGCGTCATGAGGTTTGGGTGAGCGAAGATGGCGGCGCTTCCTGGTCTTTGCCCGCCGGTAATGCTCCATTCGGCGGTCAGGAGGCCCGACACGCTTTTCTGGTGCCGTTCAAAAACCCGGTGAGTGGCCAGGGCGAGTTGTGGGTAAGCGCCGGCCCCAATGGCATCCACCGCAGTCTTGATGGCGGTCGCAGTTTCCAACGTGTCGCGGCGGGCGTTGTGCTCAACGCCTATGCCATGGCGGCGGGCCTGCCCAAGCCGGGCACCCAGTTGCCGACCCTCTACGTCGCCGGCACTCTGAGGCTGGGCGGTCAGGAGCAGGACGGTGTCTTTGCCAGCCACGATCTCGGCGCCACTTGGGAAGCCATGACGGCGCCCGGCCGCTGCCCGTTCACCGGCCAGGTCAACGACATGGTGGCGGATGGCCGGGAATATGGTCGTCTTTACCTCGCGTCCAACGGGTTCGGCGTGGCGATGGCGGTGCGCAAATAGCTGGCGTGCTTTTACAACCTGGGTATTTGCTTATGACCGGAAGAGGTTGGTAACTTAGCAAGCGTGCAGATGCGAGGGGAGCTTTGGACGGTTTGACTTATGGGTTGTCCACCCCCTCGCCGGATTGTTGAATCTCCTGCTGCAAGTTGAAACAGCGAATTTCCGAAAACAACCATGCACCCCACCTCCACCAGACTTGTGCCGTGCGGCTTGTTGACCGCGTGGCTGTTGGTGGTCCTCCCGGTGATCTCGGCTACGGCCGGCCTTGTTAACGTCAGAGCCGACCAACCGTTCAACGAGTCTGGCGGCGATGACCTGGCCCGCGCCAAGGCCCAGTTCGCGGGCTGGAACTGGCCAGAATACGGCGGTCTCACGGGCGCTGGCTCAGGGGATTTCCAGGGGGGCGGATGCTGGATTCCTAATCACGCCAGACTTGAACCCGCCTGGGGTGACTTGCACCAAGGGGGCATGAGCATTTTGGCTGACAAAAATAGTTGATTATGAAAGCCATATACAACCATGTTCTGCGATTTATCCGCTGGCTGTCACTCCTGGCGCTGCTGCCGGGTGCCTCTTCGGCTGCGGACAAACCGGCTCCGCAAGCTGCCACCAACATCACGGTGGCATGTTATTATTTTGGCCAATACCATCCCAATGACCCGCGCAATCTGAAGCTGCGGGGCAGGGAGTGGAGTGAATGGGAGCTGGTCAAGGCCGCCAAGCCGCGTTTTCCCGGCCACCCGCAACCCAAAGTGCCGCTATGGGGCTATCAGGACGAATCCGATCCTCGTGTCATGGCGCAGAAGATAGCTGCCGCGGCCGACCATGGTATCCAGGTATTCATTTTCGACTGGTACCATTATGAGGACGGCCCCTTCCTGGACCGGCCGATCAACGAGGGATTTCTCAAGGCGACCAACAACAGCCGCATCCAGTTCGCGCTCATGTGGGCAAACCACGATTGGCTGAAGAATCTGTTTCCCTACAAGAAGGGAAAGCCCTACGAGGTGCTGTATGGCGGCAGGGTCAGCCCCGACGCCTTTGAGAAAATTTGTGATCACTTGATCCGGGATTACTTCGCGCATCCCTCCTACTGGCGCATTGACGGGAAGCCTTATTTTTCCTTTTACGAGCTCAGCAAGCTGCTCGAGAATTTCGGCACCGTGGAGGCGACACGGGCGACTCTGGACCGGTTTCGGGCCAAGGCCAGGGCTGCCGGCCTGGCCGGGCTTCATCTGAACGCGGTGGCTTGGGGAGAGCCGATCCTCCCGGGCGAAAAGACGCCGTTGAATCAGTTTCGCCTGGTGCGCGACCTGGGCTTTGATTCAGTCACTTCCTACGTTTGGGCTCATCATGTGCAGCTCCCGGAGCAGGCAACAGATTACAACGTTGCCCGGGACGCCTACTTTGCATATTGGGATCGCGCTGAAAAAGGTTTCGGTGTGCCGTATTTCCCCAACATCACCATGGGCTGGGATCCGAGTCCGCGCTGCGATCCGGCGGATGCCTTCGACAACTCGGGGTATCCGTTCACCCACACGATTCAAAACAACACCCCCGAGCGATTCCGGGAAGCCCTCCGGATGGCCCAACGCCGGTTGCTGGCGCAGCCGAACGGGCCGCGTGTCCTCACAATCAATTGCTGGAACGAATGGACAGAGGGGAGTTACCTCGAACCGGACACCGTGAACGGCTATAAGTATCTCGAAGCCGTGCGGGAGGTTTTTGGCGTCCGTTGACATCCGGCGGTCTTGATTCCGGCCTGTTGGCATCTCCTGATGCGAACCCAAGCTGCGCGAGCACCTCCATGGCCGCCAGCCCCGCGTTGCGTCCTGCTGTGCGCCCCGGCCTCAGTCCGTTCTGCCGATCGTCCCGGGCCTGCCGCCACGACCAGTCCCCCGGCGTTTTTGCGTGCATCAAAGTCTATCTGCGCGCGAGTGGACGCCCGGACGGTTTGTGACCGTCCGGCGCGGCTAAGTCTGGACTTGCGGAGCGCGCGCGGGAGGTTTGCCGTGTACTGGTATCGCCCGCAGGACGGCGGGTCGGCGCGTGTTGGTAAGATGGCGGGTGGCGCGGTGCAAGGTTTCATCTCGCCGTGGATCGGCGGTGACGCGGTGCTGCGCCTGGCATGAGACCACCACGCCGCCTTGCCCGGGCAAGGAAAGGCGCTTGCTCCAGATTGGGCGCGTGATGCCTCCACCGGGCCCGGCTGCGGGGGGCTGGTTTCGTGCGGATTTTGCACCGCTTCCCTTATGTGTGAGCAAAGTGAGTCAAGCAGGTCGGGCGCTGTCGTCCGGGGCGTGCATGCGAGCCAATCGCGGCGTGAAGGAGATCAAGATGTGCTTGAAACATTCTGGTATTGGAGATTCAATCAGGTATTCACATGAATGCACTGATCCTGTTGCCCCGGGGGATGCCTGGCGTGGGTAATGCGTCGTCTGTCCTTTCGACCAAAATCAGTCCTCAATGCTCAGGCGCAGAACGTTTAGCCGGTTTTGGGCTGCTCATTGGCCTGGTTTTGCTTTCTGCTCTGCTTTCGTCCGGCCGCGTGTGGGCAGGGGATTGGCCCATGCTTGGCCATGATGCGGCGCGCTCCGGCGGCACGCCGGAGGAGCTGCGCCCACCATGCACGCGGCAATGGTACCGCTTGTTCCCTGATGAGGGGTTGCAAAGCGGCATTCAGCCCGTCATTGCGGGCAGCCGGGTGTACCTCGGGACCATGGCGGGGGTGTTGCATGCCCTGGACGCTGACACGGGGCGGGATGTCTGGACGTTCAAGGCTGGCGGGCCCATCTTGCATGCGGCGGCGTTGGGAGAAGGCAGGGTCTTCTTTGGCAGTGCCGATGGCCGGGTCTATGCCTTGGAGGCTGCCAGCGGAAAGCCGGCCTGGTCTTTCCAAACCGGCGCGGCGGTGTGGAATGCGCCGGCGATTCATGGCGGCGTGGTTTTTATTGGGAGCCGTGACGGTTTTTTGTACGCGCTGGACGCGGCTACAGGCCAACTGCGCTGGAAAGCCGACACCGGCGCGCCGCTGTTGAACAGTCCGGCCATTGATGCGCGCATGGGCCGGGTGTATATCGGCAGCGAGGCTCTGCGGGTGCACGCCCTGGCGCTTGCGGACGGCCGCGAGTTGTGGCGCAGTCCCCAACTGCCCGGGGCCTCAATGCGTGGTTACCATCCGGTGATCGCGCCGGATGGGGCGGTGATGGTGACGACGCAGCCGGTGATCGGCTATGACCGGATGCAGAACCTGCTGTTGGAGATGGTGAAGGCCGTTTTTGGGGATTTTGCCAGTTGGCGGCACAAGAAAGAGGAGAGTGACCGGTTGCGCGCGGAGAACTTTCGGCTAATGGAAAAGCCGGAGACCTACCTGGCGCAGTTGGATTATCTGCGCCGCCGTCTCACCGAGGAGCCAGCGTATCAGACTTTCTTTGTGCTGGACCCGGCCAGCGGCCGGCCGCGCTTTGTGGCGCCGATTGTGGCCTCGGAAAGCATGAACGGACCCGGGGCGCCGCCGCTGGTGACGCCGGAGGGTCGGGTCATCGTCAAGTATCAGGCATTGTTGCGCAGCCGTTATGAGCATTATTCGCCCTTTCTCAACGTGGGCTATCTCAACACCACCAACGGCCACATCACTCCCCTGATGGATGAGACCCGCACGTATGGCTGGCATGACAGTCTGCTGCTGGTGCATGATGAGCAAAGCCAGTTGAGCTTTGCCGGGCGGCTGCTGATTAATACCCATCAGGACAACGTCAACGCGCTGGACCTGCTTACATTGAAGGGATATGAGCAACCATTGGCACTCAACATCCATGAGCCCGCCAAAGGCGAGGCACTCGCCTTGAGTGTGGCCGCGTGGCGCGGGCAGGAGCTGCCCGCCGGGGCGGAGTGGCTTATCCGCGGCACCGCGGTGTACGGCGGCGGCTCGGTGCTGGATGTGCCGGTGGCCATTGCGGGCGGCCGCTTCTATTACCTGCCCACTCACGAATTGAATTCCGGTTGCGCGCTGGTGGCTTATCGCTCCGCCCCGGGCGCGCCGCCGCCCAAGAAAACCACGCTGCCCGCGCCGAAGTTGAGCGACGAGGAATGGCAGCGGCTCCAAGCCCTGCCATGGGATTGGGACACCCTGGCCACGCCGCGCCTGACCAACGTGTTGGAGGCCCTGCCGGGCCGGGTGCCCGGCACGGCCGCTGCTCCGCTGGTGGCAGAGGCGGAGCGAACCGTGGCGGCCATAGCCGACCGCGAGCTGGATGAGTTTATATGGCAACCGGCTTTTGACCCGGCGGCACCCGCCAGCGTGCCCGAGGGACAAACGGCGCTGCGCGAAAGCCTGCGGTGCCAGGTGCGCGAATTGTTGAGCCAGCCCTGGCAACCACTGGTCATTCCAGCCGGCAAAGCGCCGGAGGAGGCCTACCGATTTTTCCACGATCCGAGTGAAACGTTGTTGACGCTCCTGCTGGCGCGCCCGTTTCTCGACGAGGAATTGCAACGGCAGGCCGATGCCCGGGCCGCCGCGCTGCTTGAAGGCGGCCTGCCGCGCACCTACGCGTCCCAAGCCGGGCAGCCGCGAGTGCACTACGACGTGCCGCTCAAGCTCATGCAGGTGTTGGAAGACCCGGTGCGCGACGATCTGGCCCGGCTTTACCCGCTCTGGTTGTGGACGCGCACCCCCGCCGCCATCGGCTGGCTGGAAAAACATTGGCCCCAATTGCGCGAGCGGCTGCGCACGCCGCCGGCCCGCCCCGACGACGACTTCGGCAACGCGCGCCTGGCCGGGTTGATGGCCTATTGCCGTCTGGCCCGGGCTGCGGGCGATCAGGCGGCGGTGGACGAAGCCCTGCCCCTGACCCGTCAGGCGATGCGCGCCCGGCTGGTCTTTGCCCTGGCCCATACGCGGGGCGGGGTCATTCGGACGCTGCCCAACGGGCGCTCGGTTGTGGCCCGCTGGCGGCGGTTGACGCCGGAGGTGGCGCGCTTGCTGGCGGCGTACGCCCTGCCCGTGGAACGGCAACTGATGGCCACCTATGTGGACTATCATCGGCCCGGGTGGTGGCTGGCGTGGAACGTGGAACAATTATGGCGCAACGAATCGCCCACCCAGCTTCCCACCACGCCCATGGAAATCTTTGCCGCGCGGGCGCTGATCCTGGGCGAACCAGCGGAGCGCTTGCGGAGCATGGTGGATTTGCCCTGGTGCCGGGCGGATGAGTTTTACGTGCAAAAACTCGCGCTGACTTTGCGGGCCGCCGCCCGGTAAGGCCAACACCAGGACACGAAACTGATCCGGCGCCGGCGTGCGGACGGCAGCGTTGAGGCTCCGGCTGGATGAAACCTTTCCGCCTGAAGGAAAGGCCGGCGGCAGCGTCCAATTCAATATGAAACTCTGCGAGCGATTGAGGGTTGGCGGCGCGCGCCGGCTCTGCGGGCTCGCCATGCTCGGGCTGTCGGCCGGCCTGCAAGCTGGTGTGGGCGATCCCCAACTGGCCACCGATCATCCATGGTATCCCGGCGAGCTGGCCATGTCCTCTTTTCCGCGGCTCTTCGCCACTCAGGCGGCCCAGTACGAACGCGCCACCGGCCGTCCGGTGCGCACGGAGCAGGACCGCGTGCTGGCCTCATGGTTCTTTCGCAACACCCACTACGCCCACGGCGAGGAAGGCACCGAGGACCTGTGGGGCAAGGGGTTCTCCAACTCCAGCGACTCCGCCACGCGCGACTATTGGACCGGCCTTTTCGCGCATGGATTCGCTTTGTGCGGCACCACCCATGCGCAGTGGACGGCGGAGCTGGACGCCATGCTGGGTCCTTGCCGCAGCCGCGTGACGGGCACCAGCGGGCACAACTCCCTGGAAGTCTTTCTCACCGGCGAGGGCTACGGCGAGGGCCGCTGGGCGATGGTGGATCACGATTTGTCCACCGTGATTTTTGATGCCGAGGGCCGCACGCTGTTGGGGCTGGATGTCATCAGCAAAAATTGGAAAACCCTGACCAGCCGCGAGCATGCCCCGGAGCGCCAGCAGGGCTGGCTGGTCTGCGGGTTGCACCCGGGCGACGGCGCGGCGTACGCGGCCTACAAGACCGCTGAATACCAGGCGGGTTACGCCGGCCCCCCGCCGATCGTCCACCTGCGCCAGGGCGAGCGGCTGCGGCGTTGGTTTGAGCCGGGACTGGAAGACGGCCGCACCTTTGTCTTCTGGGGCCGCAACTACCGCACCGGCGGCATCCCCGGCCCTGAACGCTCGCGCACGTGGGTCAACCAGCCGGAGAAAATGTTTGGCAGTCGAACCGGCACTCCGCACGTGGACGGCCAGGCCCGCTACGGCAACGCGCAATATGTCTGGCAGCCGGACTTCGCCGGCGGCGGCTATAAAGAAGGCGTGGTGGACGAGAGCGAGCGCCACGTCACGCTGGAGTTTTATACGCCGTACATTATCGCCGCGATGCCCGCCGGGGATGGCCCCTGGGACATTTACCAGCCGGGCGGCCGCCGCGGCCTCGTCCTGAATGGCCGCGCCGGGTGCGCTGTTGCCATTTCCACCGATGGCGGCGCGACGTGGAAGGACTGTGGCGCCTTTGCCGATGGCATGGATTTGACCGATCACGTCAAGGGCCGCCGCCAGTGGCAACTGCGGTTGGGCGCGCCGGCGTCCCGGCTGGCCGGTAGCGGCCTGACCATCACCACCATCTGCCAGGCTAATCCCGCCACCTTTCCGCGACTCAAGGATGGCGGCACCCGTATCAGGCTGGAAATTGGCGGACGCGCCATCGTGAGCTTCGGCCCCAACGTGACGCAGGCCGGCCCGCGCATCATCGAGGGGGGGTGGGACAGCCCGCGGGTCACGCTGGAGTTCAAGACTCCTCGCGGCGAGCCGGCGCGGGAGCTTTACGTGGCCGCGCATGTGGCCTCCGGCAACCCGCCCAACCCCCAGGTGCGTTACCAGATGGAGTATTCACTGGATGGCGGGCGCACCTGGCTGCCTTTGCTGAAGGATGGTCGTATTGTGCGGCGCGGTGTGGAACCGGCGGATTTTTGGTCGCAGACTCTGTGGTCGGCGCACGCGCATCTGCCGGACAACCAGGCCTCCGCCGTGCGAGTGCGTTTGCACAACGACGGGGGCAAGCGCTACCGGCGGGTCGAGGGGCATCTGATCTACCCTGTGGCTGGTGGCGGCCGCACGTGTGTCACTTATCACTGGATTGATCACGCAGGCACGCACACACAAAGCCGTCTCCTGGGCCATCAGGAAACCTGGGAACTGCCCACCGGTCGCAACGTGCGCACCCGCTGGGTGGAGATGGCGGCGGAATGAACAGGGTTCGTGTGGTTCGGCACGACACTTTATCCTTTGATTGGCTGGGCTTGCGCCAAAGCCGCACGCGCCGCAACGGCGCTGGCGGAGCAGCGGGCGGGTGGTGGTTGGGGGCTGGTTCTGGCGCGCGCCGAGGCTCATGCAAGACTAAAAACCTTAAGCCAAAATGAACCTTCAACGCCATTTTGCCGGCCGTCTGCGAACTTTGGGATGGGGATTGCTGTGGCTGCTGCCGTGGTGCCTGGTCCAGGCGGCCAGCCTGGCTTATGCGCCCGCGCCGCCGGACAATCCGCTCAAGGGTTTTGTGCCGTACCTGCGCGAGGACAAGACCTTCCCCCACAGCCTGGAGTGGGATTATACCAAACTATCCGAGGTGATGACCGGCCCGACGAATTTTAATTGGGCGCCGTTTGAGGCGAAACTCAACGCGGCCGCTTCGCGCGGGCACCAGTTCATCGCCCGCTTTTATATGGAGTGGCCGGGCAGAAGCACGGGCGTGCCGCAATACTTGATTGACGCGGGATTAACCATGCGACGGTGGACGAACACGAACACGCAGCCGTTTCCGCCTGCGGTGGATCACACGCCGGATTACGAGGACCCACGCCTGCGCGCGGCGCTGACCAATTTCATTTACGCGCTGGGCCGCCGATACGACGGCGATCCGCGGGTGGGCTTCATCGGCCTTGGCCTGCTCGGGACATGGGGCGAGTGGCATAATTATCCCAACCAAAAATGGTTTGCCTCCAAGACCGTCCAACGGGAGGTGATGGACGCCTTTGAGGCCGCGTTCAAAAAGACCAAGCTGGTGGCGCGCTACCCCGCCGGCCCGAACGACCCCGTCTATGCTGACAACAGCCGGCGGGCCATCGGTTATCACGACGATTCCTTTGCGTGGGCCACGGTGCACACGGGCAAAAAGGGGAATGAGTGGTTTTTTGAGACCCGCCTGCGCGCCGCCGGAGCGCTGGATAAATGGCGCACGCAGCCAATTGGCGGCGAGGTACGCCCGGAAATCTGGAAGTGCCTCTTTGACGAGCCTTCTTGTGCGCCCGCCGGACAGGAGTTTGATCGTTGCGTGGAGGTGACCCATGTTTCCTGGCTCTGCAATGAGGGCGTTTTTCGGGGCAAACTGCAGGGGGCGGCCCGCGAACGCGCACTTCGTGCCGCCCAACGCATGGGCTACGAGCTGTATGTCACTGCGGCGGAAATCAACGCTGGCGGGGGTCAACTGGGCGTTTCGCTGATGGTTACCAATACCGGCGTGGCGCCCTTTTATTATGACTGGCCGGTTGAACTGGCAGTGGTGAGCGGGGCTGGCGAGCAGATGGCCGTGTGGAAAACCGATTGGCGGCTCTCCACCATCCTGCCGGGAGAAGCTGCCGTTGGGTGGCAACACCGCGGCAAGGTTGCGGCGCTGCCGCCGGGCGTGTACCGTTTATTGCTGCGGGTGGTCAACCCGCTCATCCATGGCCTGCCGCTGCGCTTCGCCAATCAATCGCAAGATCAACATCAATCCGGCTGGCTGACACTCGGGGAGTTTCGCGTGCCTTGAGAAGGATGGGGTCATGTTTTGGCTGCATTGCCTTCACTGTGGCTTTGAATCGGTGGCGGAGCGGCGCTAATCTTGCCGCCGGGCTGGCGTATTGCGGCCCGGCGTGACCATGACCCACAAGATCCACCACAGCAGACTGCTGCGAAATCCTGCGGCGTCAATCAATCGCCGGGAATGGCTGCGGCGTCTGGCCTGCGGCGGGACGGCGTTGCTCTGGCTTGATGCGTTGCGGGCTCAGACACCGGCGGGCGCGGAGCAATCCAGCTTGATTCCCTTCGCCCCGGATGGTTTTCCCCCTGCGCTCATTCCGGCGCCGAAGGACCCGGCGCAATGGCCGGCATGGCGTGAGGCCTTGATGAAGATGCGGAGCAAAATCCGGGCGAAGTTGAATTACTCGGATGCGCTCTATCAGCGTCCCGACTTTGCCTGGGTGTCCTCGTGCTTCTGCTGTTGTTTTTTAATGTTGAACGACGAGCGGTTTTTGGACGCGCGCCGGGGGCGTTACCGGGTGGAGGAGTTTTTGGACGCGGAAGCGCAAACCTTTGGCGGCTATGACGCGGTGGTGCTCTGGCAGGCCTATCCGTGGATTGGCGTGGATGGGCGCAACCAGTTTGATTATTACCGCGAGCTGCCCGGCGGGCTGCGGGGTGTGCGCCAGGTTGTCCGTCGCTTTCAAACCCGTGGGGTCAAAGTCTTTCTTTGTTACAATCCTTGGGACACGGGGACGCGCCTGGGGGGAGAGGATCATCTGGCGTCGCTGGTCCAGATGGTAGCTGAGCTGGAGGCCGACGGCATCTTTTTGGACACCTTGGACAAGGCTGCTGGTGATTTTCGCCAGCGGCTGGATGCGGTGCGCCGCGGGGTGGCGCTGGAGGGCGAGCTGATGCTCCCGTTGCAGAACGTCCATGATCATCATTTGTCATGGGCGCAGTGGTGGGGTGAATTTGACAGCCCCGCGCCCGGCGTGCTTCGCAACAAATGGTTTGAACGCCGCCACATGCAGCATCAAATCCGGCGCTGGGAATGGGATCATTCCAGCGAGCTGCACACCGCCTGGATGAACGGCAGCGGGATGATGGTGTGGGAAAACGTCTTCGGCCAGTGGGTAGGGTGGAACGCCCGCGATCGCTCCCTCCTGCGCACCCTCCTGCCCATTCAGCGGCGTTTTGCCGCCTTGTTTGCCGGCGAGGCATGGATGCCGTTGGTGCCGACACTTCATCCGGCGGTTTTTGCCTCGCAATGGGGCGAGGGCACGGAGCGGCTGTGGACATTGGTGAATCGTTCAGACAAGGCGGTGCAAGGGCCGCTGCTGGCCATTCAAGGCTCAGCCGGTCAGCGGTTGTTCGATCTTGTGCAAGGACTTGAAATCCGGGCTGAAAACAAAAATGGCCTGTGGATTCTTTCTGGGAGCCTTCGCCCCCGCGGCGTGGGTTGCTTTTACGCCCGGGAAGCCGGCCGGCTGCCTCAAGGTTGGAATGATTTTCTGCGCCGACAACAGCGGGTGCATGCAGCGGCCAGTGATGACACCACGCCAGCCCGTTCGGTTGCGCAACGCATTCCTGTGACGCCCACCCGGATTCATGCGCAAGCGCCTGAAGGCATGATCCGCATTCCTGCGGCTACGGTGGAGCTGACGGTGGAATTCACCGTGCGCGAGCTGGGCTATTACGAGGCCTCCCCGGATCGTCCCCACACCAGCAGAGGGACCCGCTCCTTTGTCCGGCGGGTGGCGCTCAAGCCTTATGCTATTGACGCCACGCCTGTCACCAACCGCCAATTTGCGGCCTTCATGAAAGCCACGAAATACCGGCCGGCCATCCCGGATAATTTCCTCAAGCATTGGGGGAATGGCCGACTTCCCGCAGGGCTTGAGGAGCATCCGGTGGTTTATGTCACCCTAGACGATGCCCGCGCCTATGCCGCCTGGGCCGGCAAACGGCTGCCCACGGAGGAGGAATGGCAATACGCCGCGCAGGGGCCCACGGCGCTCAAATACCCTTGGGGGCAGGAGGATGATCCGGCCCGACGCAACGGGGGACAAACCGGCGGCACCACGCCGGTGACGGCGTTTCCGGGCGGTCGCTCACCTTTTGGCCTGTACGATTGCTGCGGCAACGTGTGGGAGCTGACGGAAAGCGAACACACGGATGGGCGCAACCGCTTTGTGCTGCTCAAAGGCGGTTGTTGGTACAAGGCGGAAGGGTCGATTTGGTATTTCGACGGCGGCCCCCGTCCGAACGCGCACACGGCCAAACTGCTGCGCTTCTGGCCCGGTTTGGAGCGTTGTGCCACGGTGGGCTTCCGGTGCGCGGTGGATTTGGGAAGTTAGCCGTCCGGACTCCCTCGCTGGTCCCCCGTGAAGTTGCGGTATTAGGGCTTGAAACCAATCTTGGCGGACTGGATAAGTACACCATGAACCCTGTGAGTCGGCGTCGTTTTTTGCAACAGACTGGTTTTTGGTCGGCAACCTCCGCGGGCATGCTCTGGACGGTTCAGGACGGTTGGAGTGCCAGTGGCCCGGCGGAAATGGCACCCTCCACGATGGAACTGTCGGTGAGCGGCACGCGATTCCGGCTGGACGGGCGGCCTTTTCCGTTCACGGGGGTGAGTTTTTTCAACGCGCTCTACAATCCCGCGTTTAATCGTGACTCCGCCAGCCGCCGCCAGTGGCTGAGGAAGTTTCGGAGTTACGGCATCAACGTCCTGCGCGTGTGGGCGCAATGGGACAATAAACGCGGGTTTGTGGACGCCGCGCCGACAAGCACTTTGTATCAACCCGATGGGACTTTGCGGCCGGCGCCGCTGCAGACGCTCAAGGCGTTGCTCACGGATGCGCGGGTGGAAGAGATGGTCATCCAGCTCTGCCTCTTTGCGCAGGAAAGTTTCCGGGAAGGAATCCGCCTGCCGGCTGGCGCGGATGAAAAAGCGGTGCGCGCGCTGGCCGCCGAGTTGAAACCATGGCGGAATCTGACGTTGCAAATCTGGAATGAACACCACGACGAGCGCGTGCTGCCGCTGGTGCGCGCGCTGCGGGAGGAAGATCCGCGGCGGCTGGTGACCAGCTCGCCCGGGGTGGCGGGCGTCCTGGGGCCGCGGGAGCTGAACGAAACACTGGATTACCTGACACCGCATACCAGCCGTCAGGGCCAGGGCAAAACATGGATATTGGCCCCGCGGGAGATTGCGAGATTGCTGGCCGAGTATAAGAAACCGGTGGTGGACGATGAACCCGCCCGCAATGGGACGGCCAATTTTGGCGGCCCGCGGGAAGTCACCCATCCCATGGATCACATTTTGCATATTTGGGAGGTGTGGAAGGTGGGCGGGCATTCGGTGTATCATCACGATATGTTTCAGACCGGCTATGGCACGCCCGCCTGCCCGCCGCATGGCATCCCCGATCCGGAGTTTAGCGCGTATCATCGGCAGGTGTTCGAGTTCTTGAAACTTCGTGATCGCTATCAACCGCCCCCCGCCCCCTAGGTTCCAGCTTGCGGGAAAAACGCCAAGCGGGCTGCGGCAGAGTGGCCAGCCGGTTTTCTGCCGCGGTGTCCGTTTCCACCTTACCGCTCGTGCCACAACCGGGCTGTGCCCCGGGCCCATCTTGGGAAAAGGGTTGGTGCGTGGGCTTGCCAATCGGGACTCAAAGCCCTGGTGGTTGGGAGACTCCGTGGAGGGCGTCACGCGACGCCCTCCGGTTATGCTTGGGGAGCTTTGGCGTCTGAGGGGGATGATGGGGAGGGAAGAGGGGAGTTGTTATGCAACATTTCCTGGCGCGAGATGAGGCCGATAAGATGGCTCGAAACGGGAATGGTGAGCACCTGGAAAAAGATGGCGAGGACAATTTTCAGGCCCTGCCGGGGATCCTCCAACTGCAGCCAGAGTCCCAGCAGCATCAGGAAAATGCCCAGTGTGAGCGCCTTGGCCACGGCGTGGGAGCGGCAGAGCACATCGGGCAGGCGCACCACACCAATGGCCGCAGTGAGAATGAGCAGCGCTCCGAGCAGCAGGCAGAGTATGGTAAGGAGGTGGATCATAACTTTTTCCGGGCTTCCACGGTGGCGGGCGTGGAGGATGGGGGCTGGCGGGTCTGGCGCAGGTGGACCACAAACGCCACGGTGGTCAGGAAACCGAGCAGCGCAAAAACCAGAATCAGCTCCAGGAAAAGGGGCGTCTGCCATTGGATGGAGAGCAGAATGATCATGCCCACGGCGCAGGTGGTGATCAAATCAAATGCCAGCACGCGATCCAGCACGGTGGGGCCACGCGCCAGCCGGTACAATCCCAGGAGGATGGCCACAAACAGGAGGACAAAGGACAACAGGATGGTGAGATGGATCATCGTGTGAACGCCAGCAGGGCGGGTTTGAGTTTGTTGTCCAACTGGGCGCGGAGCTGTTCCGGCTCCTGCGCGTCCAGGGCATGGAACACCAGCGTTTTGAAATCGGGACTGATGTCCACGGTGGTGGTGCCGGGCGTGAGGGTGAGGCAATACGAAAGAATCAAAATTTCGGTGCGGCTCAGACCGCTGACGTCGTAGGTCACAAAGCCGGGCCGCAGGGTGGTGGGTGGGCGAAACAAAACCGTCCACGCCACGTTGAGATTGGCCGTAATGAATTCCCGGGTGAAGAGGAGAATAAAGCGCACCAGGCCAACCCAGCGGCGAATGTAATCTTCGGCGCCCACCACACTTTTGAAGGCGGCGAGAAGCAGGAAGCCCGCCAGAAATCCCAGAGCAAACACGGCGGGCGAGGGGGACTGGCTGAGCAGCAGCCAGATCGTGGCGATGAGCAGATTCAAGGCGAAGGCTTTCATGGGGGGCCTCCTTTGCCCAGGGCCTTAAACACCGCGGCGGCGTAGCCTGGTTGATCCAGGGTTTGGGTTGCGGCCTTGAGGGCGACTTGCATGATCGCCTCCGCGCCCAGACCAATGGCGAGGGAGATGGCCGTCAATCCGGCCACCACCATGGTCATGCGCCGCCAGCGCGGGCTGTTCAACCGCACCGGGGTGCGGTCATTACCGCCCCAGAAGGTGGCATTCCAAATCTTTAACATGCTCATCAGTGTCAACAAACTGGCCACCAGCGCGGCCAGAACGAGCACGTAGCGCCCCTGCTCGAAACCCACCACCAGGATGACATATTTTCCCCAAAAACCGCTCAGCGGAGGCAGGCCGGCCAGGGAAAGAGCCTGGGCAAGAAACAGGACGCCCAGCCATGGGGCATGCCGCCAGAGTTGGCCGCCGCGGGCCAGGTTGTCGGTGCCGTTCAGTTCCGCCGCCACTCCGCCGATGAGAAACAGCGAGGCTTTCACGATGATGTGATGAATGATGTAGAAGATGGCGGCGGCGAAGGCCAGGGGCGTGAAAAAGCCGAGGGCCAGCACCATGAAGCCAATCTGACTGAGGATGTGGAAGGAAAGAATGCCTCGAATGAACTGGCGTGAAAGGGCGCCCAGCACGGCGATCACCATGGTCAGCCCCGCCAGGGCGGCGAGGAGTTGATGCGCAAAATGCAGGTCATGCGGCAGCACGGTCCCAAACACACGGGCCAGCACGTACACGCCCACTTTGGTCAACATGCCGGCGTACAAGGCTGCCAGCGGGATGGGGAGGGTGGGGTAACTGTTGGGCAGCCAGTAATAAAGCGGAAAGAGACCGGCTTTGATGCCAAAGACCACCAGCAGCAACATGGCCAGCGTTTGCACGCGGGGATCGCCGCCCATGCTGGCGCTGCGGAGGGCGATGTCGGCGAAGTTCAGCGTGCCAAACAAACCGTAAGCCAGGCCGGCGGCACAGAGAAAGAGGGCGCTGCCCACCAGGTTGATGGCCACGTAGGGATAGGCCTGTTTGATGTCCCAGTCATCGGCTTCGAGGGTGAGCAGGGCATACGACGCAATCAACATGACCTCAAAGCCGACAAACAAGTTGAACAAGTCCCCCGTGCAGAAGGAGAGGTTGATGCCCAGCACCAGGAATTGCACCAGCGGCAGGCGCAAGGGATGCTCGATGCTGACGGGGCTTTCGGCAAAGCCATAGAGCAGAGTGGCCAGGGCAATCAGCGAGGTCAGGCAGACCATGACCGCGGAGAGCGTGTCCACCACCAACACAATGCCCACGGGAGCGGCCCAGCGGCCAACGGGCAGGACGAAGGTATGACCTTGAAAAGCGCAGCTCAGTAAATACAGGGCGGCCCCCAGTTGCAGCGCGGCTGAAATACCGGCCAGCCATCGGCGGCCCACTCCCGGCCGCCCGAACAGCAGCAGCAGGGCGGTGAGCAGCGGCAGCAAGAGGGGTGTGGCAGCCCAGTTCATTCGCGGGGAGGAGATTCTGACTCAGCGTACAACTCAGCGGCATTGGTGGTGCGCTGATCCAAAAACAGCCGGTAAAGCAACAAGACCAGATAAGCCACCACCCCAAAGCCGATCACGATGGCGGTGAGAATCAAGGCCTGGGGCAGCGGATCCACCATCGGGGCCGGGGGATTGCCCACGATGGGTGGTGCCTTGCCTTCCGGCAGGCCGGACATGCTCAAAACGAGCAGGTTGGCGGCGTTGGAAAGGATGACGAAGCCAAACAGGATTTTAACGAAGCTGCGTTGCAGCACCAGATAGGTGGCGCAGGCAAACATGACGCCCACGAGGATGGCGGTTTCAATTTGCATCGTCGTCCTCCTTTCTCGGGGCTGCGGGAGCGGTCTCGTCGGCGGCTGTCCAGGCGTCTTCGATGGGGGTTTCGCGGGGTGAGCTGTAGCGCGCCTCCTCGTCCTGCACCAGGGCCCGGAGGCCGGCGGTGGATTTGGCCAGGACGAAAATAATTTTTGTGGTCACTCCCACCACCACCAGGAACACGCCCAGGTCGAAAAGCAGGGGGGTGCCCACATGCAGTTTGCCCAGAAATGGCACATGCTCCCACTGCGCATGGAAATGTTCCAGGAAAGGCCGTCCGGCCAGGACAGGAAGGAGGCCGGTGGCTGTGGCCAGCAACAGGCCCGCGGCGGCGAGGCGAACGGGATCGAAACGCAGCACGCGGTGCATTTCTTCCAGTCCCAGCGCCAGGCTGAGCAAGACCAGCGAGATGGCGGCGGCGAGTCCGCCGATGAAGCCGCCGCCGGGGTAGTTATGGCCGCGCAGCAGCAGGTAGAGGGCGAGCAGGTTGATGATGAAAAAGGCCACCCGCACCATGGTCCTAAAAATGAATGATTCTGGCCCTTTCATGGTTCCTCCTTTTCGGGGGGCAGCGTGCCAAAGCCCGGCGGGCCCAGCGGTCCCTGCTGGTATTCCTCGCGGGTGCGCTTATAGCGCATTAACAGCCCCAGTCCACCGAGGGTGGCAATGAGCAGCACGGCGATCTCGCCCAGGGTGTCGAAACCGCGAAAGTCCACGAGAATGGTGTTCACGGCGTTGCGTCCCTCGGCCAGCGGCACAGTTTGGGCCAGGAAAAAGTCACCCAGGCGTTGTTGCGCCGGTTGACTGGTGGCGACCAGGATGAGGGCGGTGGTTAGAATGCCCACGCCTGCGGCCAGACCGGCGTTGATGGCCTGCCGCCAGCCGGGTGCCTGCCAGGAAACCTCGCCCTCCTCGGCTGATTTCGGAAAGCGTCCGAGGAGGAGCAGAATGAGGAAGAGGGTGACCACTTCGACCAGGATTTGCGTCAACGCCAGGTCCGGCGCGCGATACAGAACGAAGTAAAAGCAAATCAAGAAGCCGGCCACGCTGAGGGAAATGAGCTGGGTGGTCCAACGTTGCAACACGAGCACGCCGCCCACCGCCAGAACGATCAAGGCGGCCACCAGGCTGCGCATCGCATTAAGTCTGGGCCAGTCGGCGGCGGCGATTTGCTCGAGCAAACGGGCATCCAGCCCGAAATGCCAGGCCAGGGTGCCGCCCACCGTCAGGATGACAAAACCCAGCACCACCGGCAGATAGGCCGTGGGGGAGTCGGAGCGGACAAAACGCGTCAGAGCCTTGGCGAAGGCGGCCAGGCCTTCCAGGGCGGTCTCGAAGAAGCGGTCAAATTGCCAGCTTCGCGGGATTTCATGCCAGCGCCAACGGGTGCGCACGCCCAGCCAGTAAAGGCCGAAGCCAGCGATGACGATCAGGGTGCTGGCCAGCAGCTCACGGGTGAAACCATGCCACAGAGCCAGATGGCCGGGGCGGTTCAGGCCCGCAACCGCCAGCGGTTGAAACCAGGCATCGAGCAGCGCCGGCGCCACGCCAAACAACAGGGCAGCGCCTGCGAGGATGGCCGGCGGGAGCTGCATCCACAGCGAAGGCGCATGAAACTGCCGGGCGATCTCAGGCGGCTCCGGTCCAAGAAAGATGTTCACGAAGAGACGGGTGGAGAAGGCCACCTTGACGAGGCTGGTGAGGAGCACGCAGGCAGTGGCAAACCAGCTCAGAAATTCATGCGGGCCGAGCGCTTCAAAAATCTCTTTAAGCATCATTTCCTTGCTCAAAAAGCCGGTGGTTCCGGGCAATCCCGCCATCGCCGCCGCTGCCACGAGGGTGGCTGAACCCAGGAGGGGCAGGCGGCGGAAGAGGCCGCCGAGCTGGCGGATGTCGCGGATGCCGGCGGCATGGGCGACGACGCCCACAATCATGAACAAACTGCCCTTGTACAGCACATGGTTGAAGATGTGGAGGTAGTCGTATTCGACCCCTTCGGCGGGGCCAAGGCCGTAGTACCCGATGAGGTAACCAAGCTGGCTGCAGGTGGAAAAGGCGAGAATGGCCTTCAAATCATGCGCCAGCAGGGCCAGCACGGCGCAAAAGGCCATGGTGGTGAAGCCTACGATGCTGACCAACGGCGCCCAGAGGGCTTGCTCCGCAAAGAGGGGGAACAGGCGGGCGCATAAAAAAACCCCCAGTTTCACCATGGTGGCCGAGTGCAGGTACGCACTGACGGGGGTGGGGGCTGCCATTGCGTTGGGCAGCCAGAAGTGCAGCGGGAACTGGGCCGACTTGCCAAACGCGCCCAGCAGCACAAGGCCCATCGCCACCGTCAGCCAGCCGCCGTAGTGTGACCACGGCAGGCCGGCGCCGGCCAGCGCATGAAAATCGTAGGTGCCGGTGACGGCGTAGATCATGATCAGCCCCGCCAGCAACGCCAGGCCGGTGCCGGCCGTCACCACCAACGCCTGGCGGGCGCCCACGCGCGAGCTCTCCTCGCCATGCAGAAAACCGATTAACAGAAACGATGCCAGCCCCGTCAGCTCCCAGAACACAAACATCATCAGCAGGTTGTTGGCAAAAACCGTGCCCAGCATGGCGGCCATGAACAGGACGAGGTAACTGTAAAAACGGCCGTGATGCTCAAAGTGTTCATCCAGATAGTGGCCGGCATAAAAGAAGATCAAGCAGCCCATGCCACTGACCACCAAACCGAAGAAAAGAGACAACCCGTCCACCAGAAAGGAGAGGTTGATCCCTAGTGTGGGAATCCAGGGGATTTCAATGACCAGCCGGGCGGGCCAGTGCAGGGACAACGCCAGCGTAAGCAACGCCCCAAAAGCCACCAGGGGGAAGGCCAGCGCCAGCCAAGCGACGCGCGGCCCCCATTTGCTTCCGGCCCACGCTGGCAGCAGAAAACCCACCAAAGGCAGGCCTATGGCCAGCAGCAGGCAAATGGCTCCTGTGTCCATGCTCAAGGCCCCGGTGACGGCCCGTCCGGTTCAAAGAGGGCGGGCGTCCCATACCGCCATAGAGTAGCCCGCTCTTTTTGAGTGGCCAAGTGAAACCGCCGTCACCTGGCCTTTTTGCCGGCTGGCGGGGCCGGCGGCATGAGGCCCCGCCGCATGCCATGAAGTTCCTGCCGCCAGGCTCAGACGGCGGATAGGGCGCGCTGGTACCAGGCGCGCGATGCATTGCAGATCTTGCAGACGGAGAGCATGACCGGCACCTCCACCAGCACGCCGACAACACAGGCCAGGGCGGCGGGAGAAGCCGGGCCGAAGAGGGTGATGGCCACGGCCACGGCCAGCTCAAAAAAGTTGCTGGCGCCAATGAGCGCGCCGGGGGAGGCGACGTTGTGGGGGACTTTGAACAGGCGCATGAGCAGGTAGGCCATGGAGCTGTTGAAGTACACCTGCACCAGAATGGGCACGGCCAGCAGGAGCACCGCCAGCCAGCGGGTGGTCAGGTTCTCGGCCTGAAAGGCGAAGATGAGCACCAGCGTGGCCAGCAGCGCCACGACGGTGACCGGATGAAAACGCGGGAGGAAGCTCTGTTCAAACCACTCTTTGCCGTGGGATTTGAGGAGCAGCGTGCGGGTCAGGAATCCTGCCGCCAGGGGGATGACGATGAACACCACCACCGAGGTGATCAGCACTTTGGAGGGCACGATCACATTCGCCACGCCGCAGAGAAACATTACGATGGGCGCAAAAGCAAACAGCATGATCAGATCGTTGACGGCCACCTGTACCAGCGTGTAGGCGGGATCGCCATCGGTTAAATAAGACCAGACAAAAACCATGGCGGTGCAGGGGGCCGCGGCCAGAATGATCAAGCCGGCGGTGTAATTGCGGGCGGTTTCCGGGTCAATCCAGCGCGCAAACAAGGTTTGAATGAACAACCAGGCAAAAAACGCCATGCTAAACGGTTTGATGAGCCAGTTGACAAACAGCGTCACCAGGAGGCCCTTGGGGCGTTTGGTCACTTCCAGGAGAGACCCAAAATCAATCTTGAGCATCATGGGATAGATCATGAGCCAGATGAGGATGGCAATGGGCACATTGACCTGTGATCCCTGGCCAAATTCCAGTTTGCTCAAGGCACTGATGAAGCCGGGGGCCAACTTGCCCAGGGCCACCCCCGCGCCCATGCACAGCAACACCCACAGGGAGAGGTAACGTTCAAAGAAGTTAAGTCGTTTGGCAATTTTTGTCGTTTCGCTCATAAAAACGATTATGGGTAAATCAGGTGCGCGGCGTTTTTCCGCCTGCCCTCGGCGGACAGGCAATCATGCTCCGGGAGCGCCGGCATTGGCGCAGACGCAGGGCATCCTCCCTGGCCAGGGGATCCCGGCCCGCATGTTCGAGGGCCCAGCGCAACAACTGACGCAGCGCCGGCGGCTGGCCGCGGCGGAGCAGGGCATAATACACCCAGCGCCCCGCTTTGCGGCTCTGCACCAGCCCGGCGCGCTCCAGCACGGCCAGATGGCGTGACAACGTGGAGGGGGAGAAGGGGAAAAGCGTGTTCAACTGGCAGACGCACAGCTCGCCCTGCTGCAAAGCCAGCACGAGGCGGAGCCGGGTGGGATCCGCCAGGGCTTTAAGCGTTTGGGACAGCGCCTGCAAACTTGTGCAAGGTTAGCCAAATGACTAAGAAAGTCAACACAGCCCGCCCAATTCCTCCTGCATTGCCCGGAAAACGCCCTGGCGGCAAATCACTCGCTGCCCATAGTCCTCCTGTCCGGTTACTGGCCGGTGCGGCCTCTGAGGGCGGGCCGCGCTTGACCAAGGATTTGACGGGCGAGGGGAATTTTGTGACGCTCAGGAGCGGGACAACAAGCGGCCATGCATGCATTAATCGAGATCATCACCGCCCAGGACGCGGCCTTGCGCAATCAACCGCTAGATGCCTGGTGCCAGGGGCGCACCCTGGCCGAGCTGCTGGAAGCCTGTCAGGCGCTGGATGATTTTCGCCGGCGCGCCGACAACTTGTATGAGCGGGTGCGGGCGTTGTTTTTCTTGTATGCCCTGCATCGGTTTCACCTGCCCCGTCATTTGATGGACACGCGGGAGGGGGCCTGCGCACTGGTGCCGTTTCACGGCTACGAGCATTTGTTAAACCGGCGTTTCGAGGAGGCCATCGAGGTTTTTCTGGAAGTCCAGCGGCAACTGGGCCCCAGCGACGGCATCTCCAGCGCCCTGGCTGCGGCCTACCACCGGCTTGGTTTTCAGACGCTGGCCAACCAGGTGCGGCGCAGTGTGCGCTCGGTGCGCGGCAACCAGTGGATGTTTCGCGTGGGGCATCCGCAGGATCAGCCGCTGCGCGTGCGGCCGGAGTTGCTGCAACGGGACCCCCAGACCGGCGGGTACCCGATTTTGCGCGAGCAAACGCCAGTGCGCATGGATTTGTCGCATTGCGGCTGGAGCGACATCTTTTTCCTGGGCATGGACTACCCGGAAGGGGCGCGGGTGTTGAATGTCTCGATCGATCTTGGCGTGCATGGGCGTGACCCGCATCCCACGCCTCCCATCACCGTCTGTTTTCGGGTGATTGAAGAACCGTTGCTGCGGCTGACCAGTGCGGATTTGGGCGCGACGGCGGACATTACCACGCTGGCGGAGGTGTTTGATTTTGCCCGGGACTATCTCGGCCTGCTCAAAGCGGCGGTCATCGCAGCGGGCATGGTGCCACCGGGCATCGAAGGCTCGGGCCAGAGTTTGGCGGAATTGCTGGCGCGCATGGTGGGGCCGGGGCGGGGCATCGAGCTGGTAAGCTGTGTGAACAACATCCCCAAGGGCTCGCGCCTGGCGGTGTCCACCAACCTGCTGGCGGCCCTGATTGCGGTGTGCATGCGCGCCACCGGGCAGGCGAAATCCTTGACGGGCGGGCTGGCCGAGGAGGAGCGCCGGGTGATCCTGGCCCGCGCCCTCTTGGGCGAGTGGCTGGGCGGTTCGGGGGGCGGCTGGCAGGATTCCGGCGGCATCTGGCCGGGCATGAAGCTCATTACCGGCGTGCTGGCGGGCGAGGGTGATCCCGAATACGGCATCAGCCGGGGGCGATTGATGCCCACGCATCGGATTTTGAACGAGGCCGACGCGAGCACGGAGACGCGGCGACGGTTGCAGGAAAGCCTGGTGTTGGTGCATGGCGGGATGGCACAGAATGTCGGGCCGATCCTGGAAATGGTGACCGAAAAATATCTGTTGCGCGGGGCGGCCGAGTGGCAGGCGCGCCAGGAGGCACTGGCCATTTTGGAGGAGATTCTGGCGGCGCTGAAACGCGGGGACGTGCCGGCCATTGGCCAGGCCACCACGCGGAATTTTCGCGGCCCCATTCAAACCATCATCCCCTGGGCGAGCAATTATTACACCGAGACGCTCATGGAGCGCGTGGAGGCAGAATTCGGACAGGATTTTTGGGGCTTCTGGATGCTGGGGGGGATGTCCGGCGGGGGCATGGGTTTCATCTTTGCGCCGCAGCAGAAGGCGCGCGCGCAGGAACGGCTGCAGGCCATCATGTCGGCGACGCGGCGGGAACTGGCGGCAGCCCTGCCGTTTGCCATGGAGCCGGTGGTCTATGATTTTGCCATCAATGAAAAAGGCACCTGGGCGGAGCGGTTGACCGGCGCTGAGGCCCTGATGCCGGCCGGTTATTACACGCTCATCGTGCCGGGCCTGCTGCGGCGTGAATGGCGCGAGCTTTCGCCGCTGCGGCGGGCCGAGCTGGATCTGTTTGCGGCGGCCTGCCGGAAGCGGCCGGAATTGAGCGGGATGGTCCAAACCCTGTTTGATGTGATGTTGCCGCGCAGCAAACGCGAGACGGCGGACGGCCAAAGTCTGGAGGAGTTGTTGCAGCAGTATGGGTTTGATCGCGCCCAGCACGAGCACATCCGTGAGGATTTGCGGCGCGGGCGCATTGGGCTGGCGCAAAACCGCCTGCCGGCCAATGCGGTGATTGAGGATGCACCCGAGGGCGAGGTCAAAGATTTGCGGCAGGCGCCAGAAGCCGGACGTTGGCGTCAGTTGGGCCTGCAGGCGCTGCAGGAGGGGCGGCTGGCCATCGTGACGCTGGCGGCGGGGGCGGGCAGCCGGTGGACGCAGGGGGCGGGGGTGGTGAAGGCGCTGCACCCCTTTGCCAAACTCGGGGGGCGGCATCGCACTTTCATCGAGGCGCATCTGGCCAAGAGCCGGCGGGTGAGCCGCGCGGTGGGGACGTGGCTGCCGCATTTGTTCACCACCAGTTATCTGAGTCACGAGCCGATCCGGGAATTTCTGGAGCGCCATCGTTATTACGGCTACGAGGGGCTGGTGCGGTTGTCGCCGGGCAAATCCATTGGTCTGCGGCTGGTGCCCATGGAGCGCGATCTGCGGTTTGCATGGGAGGAGATGCCGCAGCAGTTGCTGGATGAGCAGGCGCAGAAAGTGCGCGAGAGCCTGCATGCGGCGTTGATCCAGTGGGCGCGCAGCGCCGGCGAGGGCAGTGATTACACGGACAACGTGCCGCTGCAATGCCTGCATCCGGTGGGGCATTGGTTTGAGGTGCCGAATCTGCTGCGCAACGGGGTATTGCGGCAGTTGCTTGAGGAGCGGCCCCAGTTGCAATACCTGCTGCTGCACAACATTGACACGCTGGGGGCCGATGCGGATCCGGTGTTGCTGGGCTGGCACATGGAATCGGGTGCCACCCTGACCTTTGAAGTGATCAGCCGGCGGCTGGAGGATCGCGGCGGCGGTCTGGCGCGCGTGGACGGGCGCCTGCGGCTGGTGGAGGGACTGGCCATGCCGCGCGAAGCGGATGAGTTCAAGCTGTCGTACTACAACTCCATGACCACATGGATCCAGGTGGATCGGTTACTGGCGGTTTTTGGCCTGACGCGCGCGGATCTGGCGGATGAACAAAAAGTGCTGGCCGGGATTCGGGCGGTGGCGGCCCGGCTGCCCACCTACATTACTCTGAAGGACGTCAAGAAGCGGTGGGGACATGGACAGGAGGATATTTTCCCGGTGGCCCAGTTTGAGAAACTCTGGGGCGACATGACGACGCTGCCGGAGGTGGACTGCCGGTTTGTCATTGTGCCGCGGCTGCGGGGGCAGCAGCTCAAGGATCAGGCGCAACTGGACGGCTGGTTGCGGGACGGTTCGGCGGCGCACGTGGAAAAGCTGTGCGCTTGGGAGTAGGCGGAAATCTTCTGCGCGGAGCGCCTGCCTGTCAGCGCCAATAGCCGCGTCACCCGTGTCTGCGGTAAAAAACAGCTTGCGCCGGCGGGCTGAGGGCTTAGGTTATGGGGCGTGGGCTGTCCGGTGGTGTAACGGTAGCACAAGAGTCTTTGGAGCTCTTTGTCTTGGTTCGAATCCAAGCCGGACAGCCAATATTATTTGAATCCTGAAAAACGGAACCCCCCCTTGAAGATCACCTCGGCGAGGACGACCACCAGGAAGACCACGCTGATCAGGGCGTTGAGGCGGAAGAAGGCCAGTTGAATCCAGTTGAGCGAGCGCTTGCGGGCGAGCAGATGCTCCATGAAAAGGCAGACGGCAATGATGCCCATGCCCACCAGGTAGGCCAGCCGGAAGCGGCATAACAACCCAAAGATCACCAACACCGCCACCATGGCCAGATGGGAGAGAAAGGCGGCCGCCAGGGCGTTTTTGGGCCCCCAGGCCACCACCAGCGAGTGCAGGCCGTGGGTGCGATCGAACTCGTAGTCTTGCAGGGCGTAAATGATGTCAAAGCCCACCAGCCACAAGACCACGGCCAGGGCCAGGAGTTTCATTTGTAAAACCTCCAGGGGGGTGACGTCGGAGCCTTTGACGGCCAGCCAGGCGCCCACGGGCGCAAGAGCCAGAGCCACCCCCAGAAAAACGTGGGTGAAGTGCGTGAAGCGCTTGGTCAGCGAGTAGAAGCAGATGAAGAAAAGCGCGACGGGCGAAAGATAAAAACAGAGCGGATTCAGCAGATAGGCCGCGGCCACCAGGCCGAGGGCGCTGCCGGCGCAGAGCGCCCAGGCGGCGGTCAGGGAGATGGCGCCGGTGGGCAGATGGCGGCCGGCGGTGCGCGGGTTGAGCGCGTCAAAACGGCGGTCCACAATGCGGTTGAAGCTCATGGCGCAGGTGCGGGCGCAGACCATGGCGGCCAGGATCAAGAGGAATTTTTCCCAACCCGGCCAGCCGCGGTTCTCGCGGGCGGCGATCGCCATCGCGGCCAGCGCAAACGGCAGCGCAAACACGGTATGGGAGAATTTGACAAATTCTCCCCATTTTTTGATTTGGTGCAGGACCGTCATGAACGCAGCCAAGATAATGGCAGCGGAGGGGGATTTCACGCGGATTTTTCCACCGGCGGCGCGGGCGGCGGCAAAGCCCGGCTTGGCGGGGCCGCCTGGCTCGACTAGATTAGCGGCATGAAAGCATGGAAATGGTGGGTCTGGGCGGCCTCGGCGCTGGCGGCCACGGCACAAACGCCGGAAAACATGGTGGCGGAAGGCGTGCCGCCGGTGCCGCAGGAATTACGGGCGGACGTGGGGCGGTATCTGGAGTTTCGCACGGCGAGTTTTCAATCCTGGCATCCGTTGCGGCGGGAGATGCTGATCACCACCCGTTTTGCCGACGCGGCCCAGTTGCACTGGGTGAGCCATCCCGGCGGTGCGCGGCGGCAGCTTACCTTTCTGCCGGAGCCGGTGGCGGGGGGATCGGTGCAACCGGCGCGAGGGGAATATTTGGTGTATGCACAGGACGCCGGCGGGGGGGAGTTTTACCAGTTGTATCGTTTTGATCCGGGCCGCGGCCGGGCGATTCTGTTGACGGACGGGAAGTCGCGCAACCTGGGCGCGGTCTGGGCCCGCAGCGGGCGGCAGCTAGCCTTCACCTCGACCCGGCGCAACGGCCGGGACACCGACATCTGGGTCATGGATCCGGCGCGCCCGGAGACGGCGCGGATGGCGCTGGAAGTGCAGGGCGGGGGATGGCAGATTGCCGATTGGTCGCACGACGAGCAAAAGCTGCTGCTGGAGGAATACATTTCCATCAATGAATCCTATTTGCATCTGCTGGAGCTGAGCAGCGGGCGCTGCGAGTTGTTGACACCCAAAACCGGGGAAAAAATAGCTTGGAATGGCGGTGAGTTTGCACCGGGGGACACGGCCATTTACACCACCACGGACAAGGACAGCGAGTTCATGCGGCTGGTGCGGATGGATTTGCGCAGCCGGGCGGTGCAGGTGCTCACGCCCCAACTGGCGTGGGATGTGACGGCGTTTGATTTGTCGCCCGACGGGCGGACGCTGGCCTATGTCAGCAATGAGGACGGCGCGAGCGTGCTGCACCTGATGGACGCGCGCAGCGGGCGCGAGCGGCGGGCGCCCCGCCTGCCGTTGGGGGTGGTGAGCGGGTTGCACTGGCATGAAAGCGGGCGTGAAATCGGGTTCACTCTGTCCTCGGCACGCTCGCCGGCGGATGCCTGGTCCCTGGAGCTGCGCAGCGGCCGGTTGATTCGCTGGACGGAAAGTGAAACGGGCGGCCTGGATGCCAGCCAGTTTCGAGAGCCGGAGCTGGTGCGCTTCAAGAGCTTTGACGGCCTCCCCCTCAGCGCGTTCGTGTACCGCCCGGACGCCCAGAAATTTCCCGGGCCGCGCCCGGCGTTGATTATCATTCACGGGGGGCCGGAGGCGCAAAGCCGGCCGGTGTTTCAAGGGCGCAACAATTATTACCTCGATGAGCTTGGGGTGACGCTGGTGTATCCAAACGTCCGCGGCTCGTCGGGTTATGGCAAAACCTTTTTGACGCTGGACAATGGCTACAAGCGCGAGGACAGCGTGCGGGACATTGGCGCCCTGCTGGACTGGCTCCGGCAGGACGCGCGGGTGGATAGCGGGCGGCTGGCGGTGATGGGGGGCAGCTACGGCGGTTACATGGTGCTGGCTTCGATGGTGCATTATAGCGATCGCCTGCGCTGCGGGGTGGACATCGTGGGCATCTCCAACTTTCTGACCTTCCTCAAAAACACCCAGGATTACCGGCGCGACTTGCGGCGGGTGGAATATGGGGACGAGCGGGATCCGGCGATGGCCGCCTTCCTGGAGAAGATCAGCCCAGCTAATCACGCCGCCCGGATCCGCAAACCGTTGCTGGTGGTGCAGGGGTTGAATGATCCGCGGGTGCCGGCCAGTGAATCGGAGCAGATGGTGGCGGCAATCCGGCAGGCCGGCGGCACGGTGTGGTATTTACTGGCCAAGGACGAGGGCCATGGTTTTGCCAAGAAGAAAAATGCCGACTACCAGTTTTACGTGACGATCCTGTTTTTGCGCGAGTTTTTATTGAAATAGGGACGGCAAGGCAGTTGATCACATCAGTTTCGTTGCGCCTTTTCCAGTTTCAGCAAAGTTGCGCTTGCGCAGGCAGCGGGGGGTGGATTATATAAACCCCGGGTGCCGACGTGGCGGAATAGGCAGACGCGCTAGACTCAAAATCTGGTGCCCGCAAGGGCATGGGGGTTCGATTCCCTCCGTCGGCACCAATTGCTTTTGTATCAGCCATGACGATGGCGCGCCTGGCGGCGCAGCAAGCGGGCCTGGCGGCGCGCCGGAGCGGGCAGGACTTCCGGCGGCAGAAAAGGTTGCAGGCAGGGGGGGCAGTCGTGCCGCCCACCTCGTTGATAGTCGCGCAGCAATACGGGCGCAATTTCCTGGGCGGACCATCCGCGCACGCCCCGCAAGAACTCAAACAACAACTCCAGTAAACGCGGCAGGGCGATGGCATCGGTGCGGCCCACGCGCGCGAAGAGCCAGTCGCTGAACTCCATGAAGGCCCTGAAGGCGGAAGGCTGCCCGCGCCAGAGCAGGGCGCGCGATTCAACGAAATTGCCGCTGTTGCCCACCAAGTCCCAGTAGCGTGCAAAGCGGCGAAGGCGCTGCATTTCGGCAAAGGGGATGAGGCGGTTTTCCAGGAGATCATAAGGCGGCAGGGGGTTGTAGATCATGCCCCATTCCTGATCATGGCGGACAATGGGCGTGCCGCGGAGGCGCTTGAGGATGCCCACCTGGATTTCATGCGGCTCCAGGGCGAGCAGGCGGTCAAAGCCGGCGGCAAAACTGGCCAGATCCTCCCCGGGTAGGCCGGCGATCAAGTCGGCGTGAATGTGCACGCCGGTGTGCTGGCGCAGGAAGCGGAAATTGTCCTCCAAACGCTGCAGGTTTTGCCGGCGCTGGATGCGCGCCGCGGTGGCTTCGTCAAAGGTTTGCACGCCCACTTCAAATTGCAGGGAGCCGGGGGGGAAACGGACAAGGATTTCGCGCAGCTCTTGCGGCAGGCGGTCGGGGATCATTTCAAAATGCAGAAACAGGCCGGGACGCATCCGCGCCAGGAAGAACTCGAGGATGGTGCGGCTGACGCGGAGGTCGAGGTTGAAGGTGCGGTCCACGAATTTGAAGTGCTGCAGGCCGCGGTCCAGGAGGCGTTGCATGGCCTCCAAAAAGGCTGGCAGGGGAAAGGCGCGCACGGGGACATCGAGCGACGAGAGGCAGAATTCACAGGAGAAGGGGCAGCCGCGGGAAGCCTCGACGTAAACAATCCGGTGGGCAAGGTCCTGAGCGGTGTACTCGTTGTAGGGCAGGGCGAGCTGCTTCAAATCCGGGAGCGGGGCCGGGATGAGCTTCGGGGGCGTGGTGCCTTGCAGCAGTTGGGCGCAGACCTCGGCAAACATCAAATCCGCCTCGCCGGTGATGACGTGATCAGCCATCTGCGCCACGGCCTGGGCGCCGGTTTCGTAACTGACCTCCGGCCCGCCGAGAATGATTTTCACGTCGGGCCGCAGCCGTTTGAGGATGGCCACCAATTCGGTGGTTTCCGTGGCATTCCAGATGTACACCCCCAGGCCGATGATGCGGGGGGAGCGGGCGAGCAGGGCCTCCGCAATGTCGAGGGGGCGCTGGTTGATGTCGGCCTCAAACAATTCGGCCCGCGGGCGCAGTTCGCCGAGGTTGGCCAGCAAATAGCGCAAACCAAACGCCGCGTGAATGTACTTGGCATTCAGGGTGGCAAGGACAATGTCCGCCATGCAAAATCAAAATAGGCCCGGCGCGGGGTCAGGACAAGGTTTGTCTGGGTGTCCGACAGGGGAGGGGGCAGATGGTCAGGCGCGGGAGGCAAGGATGCGCCGTGCGGCCTGCACCAGGGCCTGGGCTTCCTTGCGGGTGCCGATGGTGATGCGCAGGTAATCGCGCACTTCGGGATAATGCCACCAGCGCACCAGGATTTTTTGGGCGCGCAGTTTGTCGAGCCAGTCGCGGGCGGGAAAGCGCGGGGGGCGGGTGAAAAGGAAATTGGTCTGGCTGGGCAGCACGGTAAAGCCCAGTTGTTGCAGCGCCGCGGCCAGCCATTGGCGGGTGGCGATGACTTTTTGAAAATTGCGGCGGTAATACTCGAGGTCTTCGAGGGTGGCGAGCGCGGCCACTTGGCCCAGGCCGTTTACGTTGTAGCTGTCACGAATTTTATCGAGGGCGGCCATCAATTCCGGCGGGCCGACAAAATAACCGATGCGTTGAAAGCAGAGCGAATAGGCCTTGGAAAAGGTGCGCGAGACAATGACGTTGGGATGACGCAGGGCCAGGGCCAGCGCATGATCCGCCGCAAAGTCCACGTAGGCCTCGTCCAGAATCACCACGCCCCGCTGTGCCCGGCAAAGCGCCTCCAACTCAGCCGTGGCATAACCGCGGCCGGTGGGGGCGTTGGGGGTGGTGATGTAGGTGAGGGCGGCATCGAAACGCCACTGTTGGCCGCGTTTCAGTTCGGCCGGGGACGGCAGACCAAAATCCGGGCGCAGGGGCACGGGCCGGCTGAGGGCACCGTGAATCTCGGCCAGGACGGGATACAAGGAATAGCTGGGATTGAAGAACTGGACGATGGCCCGGCCGGAGCCTTGGGGCACCGCCGCCGCCGGTTCTACAAAGGCGCGGGTGGCCAGCGCCAGCAATTCATCGGAGCCGTTGCCGATGACGATGTTATCGGGCGAGCAACCGTGCAGTCGGGCCAGGGCCTCCCGGAGCGGTTGGGCGGTGGGATTGGGATAGAGCCGGAGGCGTGCATCCACGGCCCGGCGAATGGCTTGGCGGACGTGCGGCGAGGGCGGATAGGGGTTTTCGTTGGTATTGAGCTTGATCAGGCCGCGAATCTTGGGCTGCTCGCCCGGCACGTAGGCCTGGAGCCGCCGCACCAGGGGGCGAATCAAGGAGGAGGAGGATTGCATGGGTCTTATCTCTGAAAACGAATGGCGGCCGACTGGCCGTGGGCGTCAAGGCCCTCCAGTTGGGCGAAGGTTTGGACGATGGGCAGGGAGCGTTTGAGGGCGGCCCGATCATAAGTCACCACACTGGTGCGGCGCTGGAACATGTCCACCGTCAAGCCGGGGAAGGAGGCGCCTGCGCCGCCGGTGGGCAGGGTGTGACTGGGGCCGGCCACGTAATCTCCCAACACGGTGGGGGACCAGGGGCCGATGAAGATGGCTCCGGCGGTGTGCACTTTTTCGACGACGCGCGCCGGCTGGCGCACGTGCAGCTCCAGATGCTCCGGGGCCAGGGCGTTGATGAGTGCAATGCCTTCGGCCAGGTCACGTACTTGAATGAGCCAGCCGTTGTTGTTGAGCGCGGTTTCAATCATGGCCCGGCGTTCGAGCTGGGGGAGCTGGCGTTGCATTTCCTTTTCCACCGCCTTGAGCATCTTGCCGGAGGTGGTGATGAGCCAGACGCGTTCATGACCGGAGCCGTGCTCGGCTTGGGCGAGCAGATCGGCCGCCACAAAACGGGGGTTGGCGGAATCGTCGGCCAGCACCAGCACTTCGCTCGGGCCGGGCAGGAGGTCAATGGCCACGTGCCCCACTAGCAGGCGTTTGGCGGCCACCACGTAGGCGTTGCCAGGGCCAAAAATCTTCTGTACCCGCTGGAGGGTTTCCGTGCCCAGAGCCATGGCGGCGATGGCCTGGGCACCGCCGATTTTGTAAATCTCGGTGGCGCCCGCTGCACTGGCGGCGTAAAGCAGGGCCGGGTTGACGCTGCCATCGCGGCCGGGCGGGGTGCAGACGACAATCTGCGGGCAGCCGGCCACCCGGGCCAGGGTGATGGTCATCAAGGCGGTGGACACGAGCGGGGCCGTGCCGCCGGGGATGTAGATGCCCACTCGTTGAAAGGGATCAAACTTCTCGCCCACCTGGCCGCCCTGGGCGTTGCGGGCCGACCAGTTTTTGCGGCGGGAGCGGCGGGCGAAGGCGGCCACGTTGCGGTCGGTGGCGGCCACCGCTTGGCGCAGGGCATCGTCGGCGGTCAGGGCGGCGGTCATCAATTCGGCCTGCGTCACCGCCCATTGCGGCGGCGCGAGCTGGACACCGTCAAACCGCGCGGTGAATTCGGCCACGGCGGCGTCGCGGCCTTCGGCCACGGCCTGGATGATGGCCCGGACGCGCTCCTCAATTTGGGGCTCAAACAAGGGCGCGGCGGCCGTCAGTTGGGCTTTGCGCTGCGCGTAATCGGCATCCGTGTAGCGTAACACGTTCATAGCGGGAGAAACGCTAAGGGAAAGCCGGGCAAAACACAAGCGGGCGCAGGGGGGCCGTGGCGGATGGGGGGATTCAGCCTCAAGGCATGGGTGATGGGCTTGGGTTTTGGCGGCAGGCGGCCCGGGCGGGTGTGGCTTGAGTTGCGGGGCTGGGCATGGCAGAATAGGGCTTAATCCCTTGAGGCAGAGTCAGGCACAGGGCAGGGCGGTGGTGGAGAATTGAGTATGCGTAACATTTATTAATAGATTGTATTAGTAAAAATAAAAAGTTAACAAATTACGTCGGCGTTGCTTGCGGGACAATAATTCTGGGCTAATTGAAGGCCTATTCATTGAGCACATTGAATTTGCTAATGTTGGCAAACGTGTAGAAAGGCGAACAGGCAACCATGTCGGATGTTTTTCCTAAATGGACCAACCGGCTGCCGATTTACGCCCTCATGAGTCTTTTGTTGTTTGGGGGGGGCGCGGTGGCGGGTTTGTGGTATTATTTCACGCCCAAGTACACGCGGGTGGGTTACACGCCCATCCAGCCGGTGGCGTTTTCGCATGCCACGCACGTGGGGCAGTTGGGCATGGATTGCCGGTATTGCCATAGCGGCGTGGAGCAGTCCTGGTACTCCAACATTCCCTCCGCCGCCACCTGCATGAACTGCCACAATCAGGTGTTAAAGGATGATCCGCGGTTGGCGCTGGTGCGGGAGAGCGCGCAGACGGGCCGGCCCATTCCGTGGGTGCAGGTGCACAAACTGCCGGATTATGTGTATTTCAACCACGCGGTGCATGTGAATCGCGGGATTAGCTGTCTGAGTTGTCATGGCAACATTCATCAAATGGAAGAGGTGCGGCATGCCCAGCCCCTGAGCATGGCCTTCTGTCTGGAGTGTCACCGGGCGCCGGAGCCGAATCTGCGGCCGCTCGACAAGGTGACCGATCTGGCGTGGGATCCGCATCAGCACCTGCCCAAAGACTGGGCGCAGAAAGCGGTGCGTGACTGGAAAGTCAATCCTTCCCAACATTGCTCCGCCTGCCACCGATGAAGACGATACCTCCCCCCTGTCCCGAACCTGAGACCGGCCCGAAGTACTGGCGCAGCCTGGATGAGCTGGCCGAGCGTCCCGAATTTCGTGAGTGGGTTGAACGTGAATTTCCCGCCGGCGCCAGCGAGCTGACGGATCCGCTGACACGCCGGCACTTTGTGAAGATCATGTCCGCCTCGTTCCTTCTGGCGGGGCTGGGCATGACGGGCTGCCGGCGGCCGGAGGAAAAGATCATGCCGTTTGGCAAGCAGCCGGAGCATTATGTGCATGGGGTGCCGGTGTACTACGCCACCGCGTATCCGACGCGGGGCAGCGCCATCCCGCTGGTGGTGAAGAGCCACGACGGGCGGCCAACGAAGATTGAGGGCAACGCCCTGCATCCGGACAGCAACGGGGCCACAGATCAGTTTGCCCAGGCTTCGTTATTGAACCTTTATGATCCGGATCGCGCCATGCGTTTCCTGGAGCGGGGGCAGTTGCGCTCGCGGGAGCAGGCGCTGGACATGCTGGACACGCTGGGCCGGGAGGCGGCGGCCAGGCAGGGGGAGGGATGGAGCTTTTTGCTGGAGCGCAGCAGCTCGCCGTCCAGGCAGCGTCTCCAGGAGGCTTTGCGCCAACGGTTGCCCAAGGCCCGTTGGTTTGTGCACGAGGCGGTGGATTTTGATATCCACCGGCAGGCGGCTTCGACGGCCTATGGGCAGCCGTTGAGGCCCTACTTTAAGCTGGACGCGGCGCGGGTGATTGTGTCCCTGGACGCCGACTTTCTCGGCGCCGAAGAGGATACCTATCTGCATGTGCGGCGGTTTGCACGGGGGCGGCGCGTGCGCAAACCGGGGGATGTGATGAACCGGCTTTATGTCGTCGAGCCGTTGTTTTCCCTGACCGGGGCCAATGCGGATCATCGGTTGCGCCTGCCAGGCTCGCAGGTGCAGGCCCTGGCTGCGGGGCTGGCGCTGGCAGTATTGCAGCAGACCGGCCGGTATGGCGAGCTGGCAGCCCTGTTGAAGCCGCTGGCCCAGCCGGCGGGCGCGCACAGCCGCTGGATTGAGGAGTGCGCCAGGGACCTGGTGAGCCAGGGTAAAAACGGGCTGGTCATGGCGGGCTACCGCCAGCCGTTGGTGGTGCACCTGATGGCGCATCTGATCAACGCGGCGCTGGACAACCTGAATCAAACCCTGGTGTTGCTGCCGGCGAAGGAGCCGGTGGAAGGCACGCTGGCGGAGCTGGCCGCGGCCCTGAAGGCCGGGCAGGTGGATACGCTGGTGATATGCGGCGGCAACCCGGCCTACACGGCGCCCGCCTCCCTGAACTGGGCAACGGTGCAGCGGCAGGCGCGGCGGGTGGTGCGTCTGGGCTATTACGAGGATGAAACCAGCGTGAGCTGCGACTGGCATCTGCCGCAATTGCATTACCTGGAGAGCTGGGGCGACGCGCGGACGGCCGACGGCACGCTGGTGCCGGTGCAGCCCCTGATTGAGCCCTTGTTTGGCGGCATCACCGAGCTGGAAGTGCTGGCGCGGCTGGGGGGGATGGAGGTCACGCGGCCCTATGACATCGTGCGGGAGACGTTCTTTGGCCTGCACGGCCGCCAGGAGGAGGCATGGAAGAAGTTTTTACATGATGGTTTTCAGGCGGGATCGGCCCCCGCGCCTGTAAGCGGGCAGCTCCAGACGGGCGCGGTGCAGAAAGCGCTGGCGGCCGCCCGCCCGGCGGCTGCGCCCTCGGCGCAAAGCCTCGAGCTGGTGTTTCAGCGGAGCTACAGCGTGGATGACGGCCGCTTCAACAACAACGGATGGCTGCAGGAGACGCCGGATCCCATCACCAAGCTGACGTGGGACAATGCCATCCTGCTCAGCCCGGCGACGGCGAAGGCGCTGGGCTTGGAGGGCTTTGATGAAAAAGCGCGGGGCCCCAAGGCGGAGAAGGGACTTTTCTTCAACCCGGTGGCGGAGATCACTTTGAATGGCGCCAAAGTCAGCGGCGCCGTCTGGATTCAGCCCGGCATGGCCGATTTTGTGGTGGGCCTCCCGCTGGGTTACGGCCGGGAAAAGACCGGGCGCATCGGGCGGCTGGCTGACGGCACGGCGGCGGGCTTCAATGCCTACCGGGTCAAGCTGGACGAGGCGCATTTTGCGGGCGGGGCGCAGTTGCGGCCGTTGCCCGGGGTGACGCGGCAACTGGCCAGCACGCAGGAGCACGGGGCGATGGAGGGACGTCCGCTGGTGCGCGAGATCAACAAGGCGCAGTTCGACAAGCATCCGCAATTCGCGAAGCACATGGATTTGGATGCGCCCTCCCACACAGGACACATTCCCAAGGATGCGCAGGGCAATCCACGGCCCATTTACCCGCGGCCGGCGCTGACGGGGATGCATCAGTGGGGGATGGTGGTGGATTTGACGGCGTGTGTGGGTTGCACGGCCTGCATGGTGGCCTGCCAGAGTGAGAACAACATTCCCATCGTGGGCAAGGAGCAGGTGACCCGGGGCCGGGAGATGAGCTGGCTGCGGTTGGACCGGTATTATGCGGGCAGCGTGGAGAATCCGCAGATTGCCTATCAACCGGTGATGTGCCTGCACTGCGAAAATGCGCCGTGCGAGAATGTGTGCCCGGTGAACGCCACGGTGCACAATGACGAGGGGTTGAATCTGATGACCTACAACCGCTGCGTGGGCACGCGGTATTGCAGCAACAACTGCCCTTACAAGGTGCGGCGGTTCAACTTCTTTGATTACAATCGCCGGCCCAAGGATGATTTGTATCGCAGCCCCTTCAGCCGGAATCCTGATGGCCAGTGGGAGCTGGCACGGTGGTTCAAGGACCCGGACCGCGGCACGGTGCCGGCGGACGAATGGGATTTGTTGAAGCTGGTGCGCAACCCCGATGTGACCGTGCGTATGCGCGGCGTGATGGAAAAATGCACCTACTGCATCCAGCGCATCGAGCAGGCGAAGATCGCCAAGAAGGTCAAAGCCCGCGCCTCGGGCGAGGTGCGACTGCGGGAGAGCGAGGGGACGATTCCCAAGACGGCCTGCCAGCAGGCGTGCCCGGCGGAGGCGATTGTGTTTGGCGATGTGTCTGATCCGGAGAGCACGGTGTCGCAATGGCGCCGATTGGAGCACAACTACAGCATGTTAGGATATCTGGATACCCGCCCGCGCACGACGTATCTGGCGCGGGTGCGCAATCCCAACGAACGTATGCCTGATTTCAACCCTGAGCAGCCGCATCCGGCGGCCTTGCAGGAGTACATGCAACGGCATGGCTCGCCGTTCGAGACGCACGGCGCGCCCACCGGGAAAGGAGGCCACTAATGGCGCACGCAACCTCTCCCACCGCCTTGACGGCCGCGGCCAACGTGCGGGTGGAAGCCCCGCCGCCGGAACTGGAGCGCGAGCCGCTGGTGTTAAACAACCGCTCGCTGGGCTGGATCACCGATCACATTGCCGGTGTGGCGGAGGGCAAAACTCCGCGCTGGTGGTGGGTGGCCTTTGGCATCAGCGCGTCGGTGATGGTGTTGTGCTTTGTGATGCTGGCCTATCTGATCAGCACGGGCATCGGCGTCTGGGGCTTGAATCATCCGGTGGCCTGGGCCTGGGACATCACCAACTTTGTGTTCTGGATCGGCATCGGCCACGCGGGCACGCTGATTTCGGCCATTCTGTTTTTGCTGCGGCAGCGCTGGCGCACGAGCATCAATCGCGCCGCGGAGGCCATGACCATCTTTGCGGTGATGTGCGCCGGCATCTTTCCGCTGGTGCACACCGGCCGGCCGTGGCTGGCGTGGTGGCTGCTGCCGATCCCAACCTCCAACAACATCTGGCCGCAATTTCGCTCGCCGCTGGAGTGGGACGTGTTTGCGGTGTCCACCTACTTCACCGTGTCGGTGTTGTTCTGGTACATGGGGTTGATTCCGGATCTGGCGGTGATGCGGGATCGGGCGAAGACGAAACTGCGGCAGATTCTGTATGGTTTGTTTGCCCTGGGCTGGCGGGGATCCAACCGGCATTGGAGCCACTATGAGAAGGCCTATCTGCTGCTGGCCGGCCTGTCCACGCCGCTGGTGCTCTCGGTGCACTCGATCGTGTCGTTTGACTTTGCGGTGTCGCAGTTGCCGGGCTGGCATACCACCATCTTTCCTCCCTACTTTGTGGCCGGCGCAATTTTCAGCGGGTTTGGCATGGTGTTGACGCTGCTGGTGCCGCTGCGGTCGGTGTGTCATTTGGAGGACATCATCACCAAGCGCCATGTGGACTTGATGTGCAAGGTGGTGCTGGCCACCGGTTCGATTGTGGGCTACGCCTACGGCATGGAGTTCTTCATCGCCTGGTATGGCGGGAATCCCTACGAGCTGGACGCCTTCAAGTTTCGCGCGTTTGGGCCGTATTGGTGGGCCTACTGGATCATGATCACCTGCAACGTGATTTCGCCGCAGTTGTTCTGGTTCAAGCACATCCGGCAGAACATGTGGGCGGTGTTCATCATTTCAATTGTGGTGAACATTGGCATGTGGTTTGAGCGGTTTGTGATCATCGCCACCACGCTGGCCCGTGAATTCATGCCGTCCAACTGGGGTTATTTCATCCCCACGAAGGTGGACATCTTGACCTTTGTGGGGACGTTTGGACTGTTCCTGACGTTGTTCCTGTTGTTTATGCGATTCCTGCCGATGATTGCCATCAGTGAGGTCAAAGGCATTACGCCGCAGGCCGACCCGCACCATCCGCTGGGCGGGGCGAAGGAAGGAGGGCACCACGCATGAGCGCGCCGCGACAGGTGTACGGCATACTGGCGGAGTTCGACACGCCGGCGGCATTACTGCATGCCGCGGAGGCGATTCGTGACGCCGGTTTTCGGCGGTGGGATGTGTTCACGCCGTTCCCCGTGCATGGGATGGATCGGGCGATGGGATTAAAGAACTCGCCGGTGGGCTGGTTCACCTTTATCGGCGGGGCCACGGGCTTTGCTCTGGGGCAGCTCATGATTTGGTGGATGAATGCGGTGGACTATCCCATCCTGGTGGGCGGCAAGCCATTCTACAGTCCGCTGTCGTCGTTTCCGCCGAGCTACGAATTGACCATTTTATTGGGGGCGTTTGGCTCGTTGTTTGGGATGTTGTTTCTGAACCGCCTGCCGCGCCTGCATCATCCCCTGCTGAAGAACCGGCGGTTCAAACAGGCCACGCACGACAAGTTTTACGTGGTCATTGAGACGGATGACCCGAAGTATTCGGACACCGAGACGCGCCAGATGCTGGAGCGGCTGGGCAGCCGTCACATCGAGTGGGTGGAGGAATAACCATGCGATACATCCTGCTAACCTTTGTGGCGGTGTTGGTGGCCGTGGTGGCCATTGCGGGATTCCGCGGCAGCCCGTCGCGGCGGCCGCCCATCGAAATTTTTGCGGACATGGTCCGCCAGCCCAAACAGCGGCCGCAGTTTCAAAGCGAGTTTTTTGCGGATCAACGCGGGAGCCGTCCACGGCCGGCGGGCACCATTGCGCGCGGCGAACCGTATGAGGACACGCCCTGGAACACGGGCCGGCTGCCGGGCACCACGAATTTCGTGGCATCCCTGCCGGCGCCGGTGACCCACGCGATGCTGGCGCGGGGGCAGGAGCGGTATTTGATTCATTGCGCGCCCTGCCATGGGGCGCAGGCGGACGGCAACGGCATTACCAAGAAAATCGGGGCCATGGGGGTGGTGGCCAATCTGCATGACAAGCGCATCGTGGAGCTGGCCGATGGCGAGCTGTTTAACACCATCAGTCATGGCAAAAACCTGATGAGCGGTTACGCCGCGCAAATCGCGATTGAGGATCGGTGGGCCATCATTGCCTACCTGCGGGCGTTGCAACTGGCCCGCCTGGGGACGGTGGAGGATGTGCCGCAGGAGATGCGGGCGAGATTGAAGTAATAGTTGCTGGAATCATGACCATGAGCACAAGTTCACATGCTCCCATGCCGGCCGCGAAACTGGAGCTGGGCCGGTTGGCCCGGGCGCCGCTGGTGCTGGCGGTGGCCGGCGGCTTGCTCTGTCTGGCGGGGGCCATTTGGTGGCCGAAACAGTTTGGGTACTCGTACCTGACCGCCTTCATGTTTTTCCTCAGTTTGAGTCTGGGGGCGCTGTTTCTGGTGATGATGCATCACCTGTTTGACTCGCAATGGATGGTGCCGCTGCGGCGGGTGTGGGAGCACATGGCCTGGTTGTTGCCGGTGCTGGGGGTGTTGTTTGTGCCGATTGCCTTGAACGCCCTGCTCGCCCGTCCGGAGGATTACATCTATCGGTGGATGGCGCTGGACCCGCATCAGGATCACGCTTTGCACGTGAAGCATGTCCTGTTCAACAAACCGGTCTGGCTGGCGGTGTCGGCGGGGTTGTTTTTGTTGTGGTCGCTGCTGGCGTGGCAACTGCGGCGCTTTTCGCTGCGGCAGGATGTCACCGGCGCCGCGGCGGAGACCTTTGCCATGCGGCGGTGGTCGGCGGCGGGCATCTTCCTGTTTGCCGTGAGCCTGACGCTGGGGGCGATTTTCTGGATGAAATCGCTGCAGCATCAATGGTTTTCCACCATGTACGGGGTGTACTACTTTGCGGGGAGCGTGTGGGTGACGCTGGCCACGACGTATCTGCTGGCCTTGAAACTCAGGGAGGCCGGGCCGCTGCAGGCGGTGGTGCAAACCAAAACCTTTCACGACACGGGCGTGCTGTTCTTCGCCTTCACGGTGTTTTATGCGTACGTCGCCTTTTCTCAGTACTTTCTGATCTGGAATGCGGCCATCCCGGAGGAAACGTTCTGGTATGTGCAGCGGGAGCAGGGCACGTGGTGGGATTTGGGGCTGATTATCATGTTCGGTCACTTTTTCCTGCCCTTCCTGGCCCTGTTGCGGATTGATGCCAAGCTGTCGCTGCAGGTGATGGTGCCCATGTGCGTGTGGGCCTGGTTGATGCATTACGCGGACATGACCTTCAACATCAAGCCGGTCTTGCATCCTGACGGCCTGCGGGTGCACTGGCTGGATGTGGCGGCGCTGGCCTTCATTGGCGGCGTGTTGGGCATGGTATTCCTGCGGTATTTCCAGGCGCATCCGCCCTATCCGCAGCGCGATCCGCGCATTGCGGAAACCATGGGCGTTTATGTGCCGCCGGCGTCGGCGGTGCCGGGGCGGGCCAAATAAAGTGAGGCATGAGCATGAGCGAAGCAGTGTCCCAGCTTAATCGCCGGCGGTGGGCCAACGCCGCCGCCGTGGTGACGGCCCTCGCCACCATCCTGCTGCTGGTGGGGCTGATGGTTCATTACACCCGCCCGCCGGATTTGAACGCGCGCCGGGCGGAGGAACGGGCCAAGGCGCTGGCCGAGTTGAAGGCGGCCAACCAGGAGGCGTTGGAGAATTATGGCTGGGTGGATCAGACAAAAGGCCTGGTGCGGCTGCCGGTGACGCGCGCGATGGAATTGGTGGCGCGCGAATGGGCGGATCCGGCCCAGGGACGCACACTGCTGCTGCAGCGACTGGAAAAGGCTTCGGCCAAGCCCCCGGCGCCGGCCAACCCTTACGAATAAACCTTGGTGCAAACGTCTGGCATGAGTGAGGTGGTTGCAAAGTCCCGCCCGCCGCTGAGTCCGGCGGAAGTGGATGCCGCATCGCGCTGGCCGGTGTTGTGGCTGATGGTGAAGGCGGCAGGCTGGCTGGTGGTGGGGCTGGTGCTGGCGGGGTGGGCCTGGTGGAAGTTGCTGGCGCCGGAGACGCTGGGGCAGGCGGCGTGGTCTTCCTATGGCCGTTTGTGGCCGGCGGCGCAGCATGTGTTGTTTTATGGTTTTGCCTCGCAGGCGGCTGTGGGCTTGGGCTTGTGGATGCTGGCCCGGTTGGGCGGGGTGGGTTTGCAGCAGCGCTGGCTGACCTTTCTGGGCGGGGTCTTGTGGAATGTGGGCGTGTTGCTGGGCGGGGTGGGCATTCTGGCGGGGGACGCCACAGGCTATCCGCTGTGGGGGGCGCCGCTTTACGGGAGCGGCTTGATGTGGGCTGGCCTGGCGGGGTTGGGGGTCAGCGCGTGGTTGACCTTGCAGCATCGCCGGCGGGAGTCGGTTTATCCCTCGCAATGGTGGATGATGGCGGGGCTGTTCTGGTTTTTCTGGCTGATGAGCGTGGGCATCGTGTTGCTGCAATGCGTGCCGCCGCGCGGGGTGATGCAGGTGGTGGTGAGCACCTGGCTGGCGAATAATCTGCTGACCCTGTGGCTGACGGCGGCCGGGCTAAGTGCGGCCTTCTATTTTCTCCCGCGTTATGCGGGGCGGGCGCTGCACAGCGCGCCGCTGAGCAAGATGGTGTTCTGGGTGGTGGCGGTATTCGGGACCGCCAGCGGTTTTCATTATGCTTTGCCGGTGCCGCGCTGGTTGCCGGCAGTGAGCGCGGTGGCCGATGTGCTCATGCTGGTGGCGGTCATCGCACTGGCCCTGAACGTGTATCATACCTTGGGCGGCAATTACCGCGGGGTATGGCGCCAGCCGGGATTGGGGCTGAGCCTGTTTGGACTATGGATGTGGATGGTGGTGGTGATCTGGCAGGCGGTAGTCTCGCGGCCGGCGTTGCAGGAGGTGGTGAACTTGACGTATCTCACGGCTGCGCGTCCTTCTTTGTGGCTGCTGGGATTTGCGCTGCCCGCGCTGGCGGGAGGCATGATGTATGTGGTGCCCCGGCTGGCCTGTGGACGCGAGGGATGCACCTGTGCCACGAGCCGCGGGATGGCGCTGGCACTGGCAGGGGGGGCGGTGCTGTGGGCCGTGGGCTGGTTGTGGGCGGGCAATGCACAGGCCGCCGCCCTGGCGGATTGGCGCACACCTTTTATGACTTCACTGACGGCCGCGCTGCCGGGGCTTAAACTGGCCGGGGTGGGGTTGTTGGCGGTGGTTCTCGGCGGCAGCGCCCTGGGAATTGCCGTGGTGTATCAAGGCAGCCGGGCGATGCTTTGCGCCTTGCGCGGAAGCTGTTGCCCGGTGACGGCCCCCGTGGCGAAGGAGGTGGCGGCATGAATCACGGGGCGTTGATATTCCTGAGCGCCTTTGTCACCCTGGCTTTGTCCTGGGCGGGACTGGTGATGGCGCCGCAACTGCAGTTGGGCCGTTTGGAGCCGGTGCCGCAGCCTGCGCCGCAGCCGGATTACCCCACCGCGCGGCCGGGTCTGGCGCAGCAGGGGTTGCAGGTGTATCGCTCGCTGGGCTGCGCGGAATGTCACACTCAACAGGTGCGCCCTGAAAATGACGTGGAACGTGGCTGGGGGGTGCGGCGGACGGTAGCGCAGGATTTTCTGGCGGATCATCCGGTGCTCGTGGGGGCGGCGCGCGTGGGGCCGGATCTGGCCAACCTGGGACTGCGTGAGCCCAAACGTTTTGCAGTGCCGTGGAAGTTTCTCACGGTTTCCAATCATGTGGAGGAACTGGAGCAACGCCTTTACCTGCACTTGTACAATCCACGGCAGTTTGCCCCCGCCTCGCTGATGCCCTCTTATGCGTTTTTGTTTGAGCGTCGTCCGCTGCGCCCGGGCCAGGAAAGGGATCCGCTGGCGCTGCAGTTCGAGCAGCGCAGCCCCGAGCACTGGCCGGAGCAGATCGTGCCCGGGCCGCGGGCTCGCGCGTTGGTGGTGTACTTGATGAGCCTGCGGGCGGATGCGCCGGTTTTTGAGGCGCCGCTGCCGGGAGCAGCAGAAGCCGCCGCGGCCGCCGCCAGGACCAACCAGGTGAACAAGGCGGTGAACACCAACGCAGCTCCCGCCGTTTCTGAAAGCACTGCACCATGAGCGCGCCTTCCCCCATAGAACTTCGGTCCTTGCCGGAGGATGCCGAGCCGCAGGCGGGCAGGGCGCCCACCCCCATGTGGCTGGTGGGAGTGTTGGGAGTTTTGTTCTATGTGGCCACGATGAGCCTGGACAAGCAGGCGGGTGGTTTCAACGCCCGCGTTTATGCGCCTTATCCCTCGCTGGCCAAGGTGGAGGAGGCCAATCCCAAACCGGCCACGGACCCGTTGTTTGAGAAAGGCCGCGGCATTTACCTTACCTATTGTGCCTCGTGCCATCAGGCAGATGGTTTGGGCAGCCCGATTCAAGCGCCGCCCCTGGCAGGATCGGATTGGGTATTGGCCGAGCACCCCAACCGGATCATTCGGATCGTTCTCCACGGTATGGCCGGCCCCATCACAGTCAGCGGCAAAGCCTACACCTTTAACAACGTCATGCTGCCGTGGAAGGATACCTTGAACGATGAACAAATTGCGGCGGTGTTGACCTACATCCGCATGAACAAGGCCTGGGGCAACCAGGCCTCGCCGGTCCGGCCGGAGCAGGTGGCGCCCATTCGCAAGGCCACCGCGGGGCGCGACACCAACTGGACACAGGAGGAGCTGCTGAAGATCGCGCTGGGCGCGGATTAAGCGCACCCGCGGCCGGGCAGTGCTGTTGCGGCGCACCGGGCGCGCAGCCGGAAGAGGGCAGGATGTTGTGTTGTCCGGGTTTGTGCCGGGGTCAAGGATTGCTTTACACTGATACGGGCCTTCACTAAGCTCAACGCCATGGCTTCCAAATTGGATCCATCCGAATTTGTGGATTTGGACTATCAAGACGGACGCCGCCCCCCGGCCGCCCAGCAGGCAGCGCCCCCCGCTTCTGGGGTGGCGCGGGCGCCTACGCGGGAGGAGGTGGAGTCCCAGGTGGCGGATGTGCAGGCCGAGCTGGCCCGGCTGCGCCAGGCGCAGGAGCAGCTCGAACGCGAGCGGGCGGCCCTGGAGGAGACGCGCCGGCGCCAGGCGGAATGGAAAACCGGCCGCGAGGAGATGGTGAGGCATCTGACGCGCGGCATTGGTTTGCTGGAGGAAGCCGAATTCTCCGCCCGGCAGGAGGCGGAACAAATGGCCAAAGCCGTGGCGGGCTTGCGGGAGGCATTGAACAAGGTCCAGTCCATTCAAGAGGAGTCGTGGACGGCAGAGAACTTTCAAACGGAAATCACGCGCGCCCTTACCACGCTGGAGAATGCGCGCATGGAATGGAACAGTGCGCGGTTGAAATTTCCGCTGCTCAACACGCCGGCTCCGGAGGCGGCCGGGGAGGGGAATCCGCCCGCTTCGCCGGCGGCCCCGCCGGCGCTGGCCGGCATGGATTTTTGGACCCTGAGCCGGGTGGGGTTGGGGCTGACATGGCCGGTGGTGCTGGCCTTGTTGACGCTGGTGATGGTTTTGCTAATACGCGGTAAATAAGGCATGGGCTGGCTCAAACGCAAAGCAGACCCTTTGCAAACGCGGGAGCGCGATCTCAACACGCAGATTGCAGAGCTGGAGGCGCGCATCCGGCGGCTGAGTGCGCAGTTGCCGGCCCGTCCCTCCTCTCCGGTGGGGACGGCGGCGTCTCCGCGCACGGCCCCGCCTGCGGCCCCCGGGGGTGGGCCCGTCCGCCCGCGGGAGGTTCCTTCCCGGCCGGCTGTGACACCGCCCATGCCGCGGCCGGCCCCCAAACCGGCGGCAGTAGTGCCGGAGCCGGCGGCGCACCCGGAGTTGTACAATGAGCTGGGGGTGCGCAAGTTTGATCTGGCCGGTGCTTGGCGGCGTTTGACGGCGTGGTGGCAACCGCAGCCGCCCTCCAACCCACTTTTGGTGAAGTACCTGGCCTATGGAGGACTGCGGGAGCCGGTGGCGTTGCGTTTTGAAAAGCGGGTGGCGCGCAACCGTTTCTTGGTGTTGGTGGGGGCGTTTTTGGTGGTGTTGTGGATTTTGCTCACCCTGGTGCGGAATAATCAATAGCTCCGCTGATTTGTGGCTTTGCCGCGCATAGACCTTTGGGTTTTGCCCATTCCTTCTCGTTGGGGTGAGTTTCTGGCCAGCTACGGTGAGGCAGGGTTGCGCAGCATTGATTTTCCTGGGGCTGTTTCCGCCGGGCCGCTGCCCAGTGACGCGCTGGTGCCGGCAGGGGTGGTTTCCTGGCATGAAGCAACCAGCGATGCTGTCGGTTGCGTTCTGGAAGGTTCACCCGTAACGCGGAAGCCGCCCCTGGATTGGTCTGAAGCCACAGCCTTTCAACGGGCGGTATGGGAGGCTCTGGCCATGATTCCTGTGGGGCGTGTATGCACCTATGGAGAGATCGCCCGCCAGATTGGCCATCCTGCGGCGGCGCGGGCGGTGGGCGCGGCCTGTGGAGCCAATCCGATTCCGTTGCTGGTGCCGTGCCATCGGGTGGTGGCGGCAGGCGGGCGGCTGGGAGGGTTTGCCGGCGGCCGGGAATGGAAGCAGCGGCTGCTGGCGGTGGAGGGACATAAAATTCACCACTTCCGGCGGCTTTTGTGGTAAGGTGGAAACAAAAATATGAATCGGCCGATGGCCAAAGCTTCCCCCCGGCAGGAAGACCGGCTGGTTCCTGAGGCCGGGGAGCAGATTGTGCGGCAGCCATTCTCGGCGCGACAACTGGCGCGTTTGCCGCGGCAGGCCACGGCCGTATCCCTGCTGGGGGTGGACTATACCCATTTGAAAACTTCCGATGGCGGCGAATTATATCTGACCCGCTACGGGCTGCCGTATTGGGAGCATTTGCTGCCGGAGAACTGGTTTGGGAAGGAATGGTTTGAGGCCAAGCGCGAGCGGCTGATCGGCACCAGCACGGTGTACCGGGTGCCTACCAAACCGGTGGAGGGGGTTTCGCTGCATTTGGTGGTCAAATGGTCCCGTGTGGGCGAGGTGGTGCCGCTGGACACCCTCACCGTCAACAAGTTTATCAACGCGGAGTTCAACAGTCCTTTCGAGGAATTTGCGCTGGTCATGGAGATGCGGCGGGGGGAATACGGCCCGCCCCGCATTCGAATTCGCACGCAAAAGCCGCTGGCCATCTATGTGCCCAGCGAGCGGCTGCAGCTCTGGCAGACCGGGCGCTCGCAGGACCGTATTGCCGCCAAAATTGCCCAGTCGCCGGGGGTGGAAATAGACATCTTGCGGCAATATGTGCTGTTGTATGGATGGATCAAAGGTCTGGATTTGGTGGAAACGGCCACCTTGTTTCAACTGACTGGTGAGGCGCGGGAGGAATTTCTGGCTTCGGTTACCAGCCTGGTGAATCACGAACTGGAGCACAAGGGCTACCGGATGGTGGACATGAAGCCCCAGCATATCATCGTGCGGCCCCAGCCGGATTTCACGCTGTTGCGGGACCGCAACCGGCAGGTGGTTTATGCGGTGGTGGACTATGAGCTGTTGGAGCGCACGCCGGAGCATGAGCAGGCGGTGGCCAGCTTCAACCGCCAGTATTATTTGGAGCACATGGCCCGGCGGTTTGAGGTGAATACGAGCAAACCCCTGCCGGCCCACCTCAAAACCGTCAACATCCTGGGGGTGGATTACATTTACGGTCAGGCCGAAAGCACCGGCGGGCGCCTCTGGGTGGTGGGGAAGGACCCCGATTTATTCAACTATTTTCTGCCTGAGCGCTGGCGGCGCACGCCCAAAAAACGATTGTCCGAGCGCACCGAAACCTACCTTACGCGCACGAAGGACAACATTAATCTGGTGTGGAAAGTCTCCCGCATGGGCTCCACGCCCCACGTGCCGGACGACAGCCTGCGCTCCCGGCGCATTCTGGAGTACGGCTTCAACAGCCCCTTTGAGGAGTTTGCCTGTGCACTGGGCATGAGCGGCGCGGGGGCGCGGACGGTTTATCCGCGAGCGATTTATATGACGGGGAGCCGGAATGATCACCTGCGGAAAATTACCGATGCCAGCCGTTACCAGAGATTTGCAGAAGTTTTGATGCCGGACGGGGAGCCGTTGCTGCAGCCGGGGCATGACTACATTTCGATCTGGGGCTTTTGGAACGGGCCGGATGTGCTGCTGGCCATCAGCGATGGCAGTTATTTTCGCGGCGTCAATGTGCGCGAGGCGCATCGCCAGGGCCTGATCACCGATGAGGAGCTGGAGGAATTCATGGAGCGCGCCCGGCGGCGGTTTGAACGGTGTGGCTACGAGGACTTGAATCTGGAGCCGGAACATCTGCTGATTTCCTTTGATCCGGAGAATCGGCTGGTGCGGGATACCTTGGGCAAACCCGAGCTGCGCCTGTGCAACTTTGAACTGGTGCGGCCGGTGCATGGTTTTTTTGAAACCGCATCCGTCTCACCCGCCGCGACACCGGCTTAAGTCATTTTTTATTTGCCAGCCGGGTTGTTTTGGACTTATATCTGAGCTTGTGAAGCGGGTAGCCATTTCAATAATCCTCATGGGTGCGTGGCTGGGTGCCGCGGGATGGGTGGCGGCCCAGGGGCAGCGTTCGGTGGGTGCCCAGGCCAGCTCCTGCTACATGTACCCGCAATTTGTCAGTCCCCGCTTCATCCAACCCGAGTTTGAGCGGCGCACGCGCGAGAAAAAAGACTTTGTCAAGCCGGACCCTTACCGGGCGGAGTTCATCAAGCCCCAGTTTGTCACGCCGCAGTTTGTTCGGCCTCAATTTCAGCCGCGCACCTATTTGGGATGCACGGGCAACCGCTTCGAGCCGGTGGAAAACGGTTATAAGCTGGCAATGCAACAGTACGGCCGGGTGCAGACGAATGCCGCGCCGCAGGAGGCGGGCGCACAAGTGGCCGCCGCGCCGGTTCCCAATTCCAGCTACCATTACAAACCGCCTGCCCGCGCGGAAGATTGTTGTGGCGGGGATG
>JAOAIT010000064.1 GCA_026414565.1 Verrucomicrobiia bacterium | reverse complement strand
AAACTTTCTGCATCTGATGGGCTACATCTTTGGCAAGGGCGGACAACCCCCAATCAGCAGGTAACGTAATGCCGGCTGTCCCGCCCAATGGTGTGAAGGAATCTAGCCGCGCTCAGGCCGCAGCGGGGAGGGAGGCTTCGGCGGGGGCCGAAGCCAAATCAATCCGGCAGGGATTAACGATTAGAACTGATGCCCACCATTTTGCACCTTCGCCTGCGACAATTCTCCGGTTTTGCATTTTGCACTTTGCACTTTGCATTTTGCATTTCCCTCTCCCCCTAAATGGCCTTGAACGAAGAGAGGTTTTGATGGATATTGGCTTCGGGTCAGCCGAAAACCATGCAAGCGTGGGGAACCATAGGCATGTATGAACCCAGGGAGGAGCCAAATACCATCCCCCAGGATTCCTCTCCTCTGAACGACGCTTGCGACGTGGGCGTGTTGCTGGCGACGGTGATTCATCATGGCCCGAATGCAGGGGTGTATTTTCCTTTTTATGATGGGAATGGGAACGTGATGGGGTATTTGCGGGGGGCGGATGGCTTATTGGTGGCGCAATACGAGTACGGCCCCTTTGGCGAACTCCTCCGCGCCACCGGCCCCCTCTCCCAGACCTTCAACTACCTCTTCTCCACCAAATACCACGACTGGGAAACCGGCCTCCTCTACTACGGCCACCGCTACTACAATCCCACCACTGGTAGGTGGCCATCGCGTGACCCCATCGAGGGACTTCAACGCCGGACTGCAAGGGCTGAGAACTTGTATTCTTTCTGTGGAAACGAGGGGATTGATTATTGGGATTACCTAGGTTTGTGGCTGGGCGGCGACCACCGCAAGCTCACTTCGTCATCGTTTTCTTCTGCGTGGAATGGGCTTGGGGACACAAGTCCATGCATGGGAAAGAAACTGCTCTCCGTCATCGCGGACGCGAACGTGGTCACAGACACGAAGGAGCCGTATGCGTCCGATCTGAAGCAGCACTACAATCGAGGCATCGCGGAATTCTCCGACGTAGCGCGTGATGCCTATGTGAGCCACGTCCAAAGCGTGGTGGCCGAATACCCGAAGCTCCTTGAAGGGAAGCCCGACCGAGCGAAATGCTCCGAGGCACTTCAGAGGCTCGGGCGGGTATCGCACTCTTGGCAAGATTACTACGCTCATGCGATTGGACTGAATTCGCCATATTGGGGTGATCCTGGACCTATTGAAGGGAACCCTGACTCGCCAAGTGCGAATTTGAAGCCAGCAAGCTGGGGTGGCTACAACAACTGGGGAGAGCATGGTCCGAGCGAGCCTGCGAGCAGAGAAGCCGACATGGGCTTGAATCGCTACGTCAAGGCCGAATCCTTCGTAACAGGGAAATATCCGAAGATGCTCCAGACATGGCTGGCGAAGTGCCGATGCTATTGTGGGGAGAACTGGCCATGAAGCGACAGCTCGTGCTCTCGTTCCTGCTGGCGCTGAACTCCAGCTTTGCTGCTGAGGACATCCAGCGCGACTTGGACCTTTCAGAGATTGGGGTGCAAGTCGTCTTCATTCAAGGCGGGGGCCAGCTTAGCCCCGACCGGGTTTGTGTGACTTTCAGCAACACAGGGCCGCGTAGCGGCATGTTCCGGCTTCCCTCTCCATTCGTAGTTGCCGACCCAGAAGGCATCGCTCCATTCCCGCCGTATCTCGCATTGCAGGTGAAGGATGTCAAGACGGGTAGAGAAGAGGGATTCGTGTTGACGAGCCTGCGTAAACCGCCCGGCCCTGGAGAGCGTGTCTTCTTGAAGGCTGGGCAGGTCAAGAGCGTAGAGTATCCATTAATGCTATTCTATCGTTGGGGGCCAGACAGCCCAAAAGATGGGAATTTCAAGGAGTGCTTCAAGCCGGGAGATAGTGAGTTGGAGGTTCGTGCTGAGGTTTTTGTCGTCGAGAAGAGCGGCCCACGCAGGGTGTTGTCCAATCCTCGGCCATTGCGCTGTTCATTTCCCGACTGGTTGTTCAAAGAGACATCAAGAGACAACGGGTCTGCTGGCAAGTCCAATGGGAATCATGACAGCAAAACCAAGCCTGAGCTGAAGCCAAGGAAAGGCGACGGATCACATCCCTGACTCAGAACTCGCTGGTATTCCTCAGACGCGGTGAGAACTAGATCAGCGGCGCTTCCGCCCCGCGGAAGGTGGCCTTCAAGGCCATGATCCAGGCTGTTTCCGTGGTCGTGGCCAAGGGTGCAGCAATGCGGGACGCCACTGGGCTAGGCGATGAACCGTCAACGCCAGCAAGCGCTTGTTGCGGAGGTGACAAGGCGCGGTTTGGGGCGCGGGATCGTGGGCGACCTTCTTGACGCCCTGCTCAAGAGAGTTGTTCATCTGCGCCGCCTGGACCTACTGGCAGGCCGTGCCGGTCACCGGGCTGACGAGGAGGATGATCCTTGAGCCGCAGTGGCTGCCGCTGCCTGGTCGGCAACCGCCGTGACTTCGGGCGGGAGGTCACGGTGCCGGTCGAGGTAGTGGCTGGGGGTGTAAGGGTCGTATTCCCAGAGCTGCTCAGGTTTCAACCCCATCACGGGAATATTGGCGACCGTCCAGCCCAATAGACCAGCTCGCTCTGGGTGCCCCCCCGCGGCAGGTCTCCTAAGTGTTCACGTCATCAAACAGGCTTCGGCGGGGACGCCGAAGCCATATCAATCCGGAAGGGATTAACAATAGAACTGATGCCCACCGTTTTGCACCCTCGCCTTCGTCCCCGCCGGTTTTGCACTTTGCATTTTGCACTTTGCACTTTGCATTTCCCCCTCTGCATTTTGCATTTTCCCTTCTCCATAAGGGTCTTGGAGGAAGGCGGTTGGGCAATGGATGGGCCGCTGCCGCATCTCCTGCCTCCCGTCATCCCTCTTCCTGCTTCCCCGATGGAAGTAAGAATGCTGGGGGGGACTCCCAAAGCCTTCCCGCCGCCCGCTCAAACCACCTCTAACCCCATCTGAGGAGAGAATCCCTTTTGCCAACGTCTCCTTTACTGGGTATAGTTGAAGCATGAAGACATCCTTGTTAGGTGGGGTCATGGTGATGATGCTGCTTCTTGCCGGTCTGGGGGCAGGCCCTCTCGCCGCGGCGGACAAAACCGCCTTCGAGCTGGCCAAAGAGGGCAACAAACACATCGGCGAACACGCCAAGGATAAAATCGTCCAGATCCGCTCCGAAAAATCCGTGGGCAGCGTCACCCCCAATGTCTGGTATGTGGTGTATTATGACCAGTTTGCCACCATGAAATCGGTGGAGGTCAAGTTTGTGGGGGACAAAGTAGCCTCGGTGAAACGCCCCTTCCGCCTCATTGAAGCGGCGGCTGACAAGGATAATCAGCTCAATCCCAAGCAGTTGAAGACTGATTCCGACAAGGCGCTGAAAATCGCGCTGAAGGAAAAAATCCTCGAAAACCTCAAAATCACCGCCTCCCAAATGAAGTTGGAGGAGTATGAAGGCGCGCCCGTCTGGAAAATTCGGTTGTGGGCGCAGAAGATTCGTCAGCCCAACAAGGAGGCCGACATCGGTCAGATTTTTGTAGCCGCCGAGGATGGCAAGGTCGTCCACCTGGACATCAAACCCGAAAAGGTGGATTAGCCCACCCACCCTGCCCCCATGGCAAACCCCGGTGCAGGTGCCGTGGCGGTGGTGCCGTGTTTGAACGAGGAACGCACCATTGCCAGTGTCGTTCAAGGCATTCTCTCCCGCCTCCCCGCCGTGCTGGTGGTGGATGACGGCTCCACCGACAACACCGCGGCCGCAGCCCGTTCCGCCGGCGCCAATATATTGCGCCACGAACACCGGCAAGGCAAAGGCGCCGCCTTGCGCGATGGAGTGACCTGGGCCGACGCCCAAGGATTTGCCTGGGCTTTGCTCATGGATGGCGACGGCCAGCATGATCCGGCGGACATCCCCACCTTTCTGCAGGCTGCCGGTAAGGCCGATCTCATTGTGGGCAACCGCATGAGCGATTGCGCTGCCATGCCGTGGCTTCGCCGCTGGGCCAACCGATGGGTCAGCCGGCAGGTCTCGCGGCATGTGGGCACGGACATTCCCGATGCCCAGTGCGGCTTTCGCCTGGTCCGGGTGGCGGCCTGGCAGGCGGCCGGTTTGCAGGCCACGGGTTATGAAATCGAGGCGGAAATGCTGCTCAAGTTTGGGGCAGCCGGTTTTCGCATCCTCTCCGTGCCCGTCCGCACCATTTACGGCAACGAAACCAGCAAGTTTCACCCGGTGCGTGACGCCTGGCGCTGGTGGCGGTGGTGGCGGCAGATGAGCCGCTCCCAGCCCCGTCCTGACCCTCATCGCCATTAAAACTCTTTGTTGCGCTTTATCCTTCTCCTGCGGATAATTTGCCCCGCAAGTACTGTGGGATGAACGAGTGGAACATACAATCGCGCTCGCGGGTCTGTCAGTCCTGCGCACGGCCCTTTGCGGATCAAGAAAGCTATCACACGCTCCTGTTTGACGAAAAACGGGAATTCGTGCGCCTGGATGTTTGTGCCAATTGCTGGGAAACCCAGTACAGTCAGGGCGCCAAGGACCGCAAAGGTTTTGTCTCCCATTGGCTGGGTGTTTATGAAGCCCCGCCCGCCGCCCCCCCGGAGCCAATCCAAAAGGAAACCGCCGAGACTCTCCTGCGCAAACTGGCGGCACTGAATCAGCCGCAATATACCGCAGCGGCGTACATCCTCTCCGCCATGTTGGAGCGCAAGCGCCTCTTAAAGGTGAAGGAAACCTACCAGCGCGACGGCCAGCGCTGGTTCATTTACGAACACACCCAGTCGGGGGATACGTTCACCATTTTGGACCCCTGTCTGCAATTAACCCAGTTGGAACAGGTGCAGCGTGAGGTTTTCCATCTACTGGAGCACGGTCTGCCCTCCGCCCCGACGGCTGAAAATACGTCCCCCTCCCCCGGCCACAGCGCCGAGCAGGCGAGCGGTCCGGCGGCGTCCGTCCCTGATTCCCCCACTCCGAGCACAATGAAGGCCGCCCCGGCGTCACCCGCTCCGCCGTCCCCTTGATGGCCGCATGTCTTCGCCCCTGACAGAACTGGAGCAGCGCCTGGGATATCATTTCCGCAATCCCTACTTGTTGCAGACCGCTCTGACGCATCCGTCAGTTGCCCATGAAAACCAGCGCCCCCTCGAGCACAACCAGCGCCTGGAATTTCTGGGGGACAGCGTGCTGGAGCTCGTGTTGACTTCCGAGCTTTTTGCCCGCTTCCCCGACATGGGCGAGGGCGGGCTGACCAAGGCCCGCGCCCAGTTGGTCAATCGGCGCTCCCTGGCGGAAATCAGCCGGCGACTGGCCGTGGGCAAACATCTGGTGTTGAGCCGCGGCGAGGAGAAAAGCGGCGGCCGCGAGCGCGGCTCCACCCTGGCAGACGCTTTCGAGGCCCTCATCGGGGCGGTGTTTCTCGACGGCGGATTTGAATCCGCGCGCCGCGTGGTGTTGCATCATTTTGCGGCGCGGCTGGCCCAACAAAGCACCGCGCCCTTGATTGAAAATCCCAAGGGCGAATTGCAGGAGCTCCTGCAAGTGCACTCCAACGAGCCGCCGCGTTATGAGCTGCGCTCCGTCACCGGCCCCGATCATGACCGGGTGTTTGAGTGCGCCGTTTTCCACGCCGGCCAGGAACTGGGCCGCGGCACCGGCAAAAGCAAGAAGGCCGCGGAAAGCAGCGCCGCCCGCGCCGCCTTGGAAAAACTGCAGAAGCCGCACACCGGCTGACCCGGCCGGCCCTCACCACAGACTTAACGCGGCCAGGCCCCCCAGCAGTCCCGCCCCCCATAAAATCGCCACCGCCAGCGCCGGGCTGCCGGTCTTTTCCGCCAGACGATGGGATAAATGCCGGTTGTCCCCCCGGTAGAAAGGCTGCCCCCGCGCCATCCGCGTGACCACTACAAACGCCATGTCCACCAGCGGTACAGCCAGCACCAGCAGCGGTGACAACACCGCCAGCCGGTGGGAATGCTCCGGAGAATAGTAATGGGGCACAATGGCCAGACTGGCCATCAAAAAGCCCAGCGCATGACTGCCGCTGTCGCCCAAAAAAACCGTTGCTCTGGGATAGTTGAACGGCAGAAAACCCAGCGTCGCTCCAGCCACCGAAAGCGCCAACAAGGCCACCAGATAATAGCCGTGCCACAAACCTTGCAGAGCAAAGAATACCGCGGCCAGTGCCGCCAGCCCCGCGCATAATCCATTCATGTTGTCGCTCAGATTAAAGGCGTTGGTCACGGCCACCAGCCACAACGTCGTCAACAACACCTGCACCAGCCCATAGGGAATAAACAAGGTGATTCGCTCCCCCAGACAGGCGGCCAGCACCGCGAGTACACACTGCCCGGCGAACTTCTGCCCCGGGCGCAGCTCATACACATCGTCCAGCCAGCCCAGCCCGCCCATGGCCAGGGCTCCCCCCACGATGATTAGCAGCGGAATCCAACGCTGGCCAAACCCATAACGCACTTTCTCCGCCACCGGCTCCGGCAACAGACCTGCCCAGGCAGCCGCCACACCGCCTAAAATCGGCACCAACAGCCCGGTGAACACGGCCAGCCCCCCGGCCAGCGGCACCGCCTGCACATGGATTTTGCGCTCCCCGGGTTCATCCACCACTCCGGCCTGCCGGCACCAGCGCCGCCACCACGGCAGACTCAACCCCGCCCCCAGGAAGGCCCCCAGAAAAGCGGCGGCATAAACATAGGCCGGCAAGGATGACATGAGCCGAAATTATGCCGGTTGCCGGGCAGAGTGCAACCGCTGATACAACTCCCAAATGCGTTCCACCATCAGATGCACATCAAATTCCCGCCGCACCCATTCCCGCCCGGCCTCCCCCAATCGCCGCCGCATAGCCGGATCGCGCGCCAAAGCCAGCACGGCCGGCGCAATATCAGCCCCGACCGGCAGCAAAAAACCAGTCTCCCCCTCCCGGCAAACTTCCGCAGCCCCGTCACAGTCGTACGCCACCACCGGCCGGCCCGCCGCCAACGCCTGCGGCAGGGCGCGCGGCAACCCCTCCCGGCGGGAGAGATGCACCACGATGTCCATGATCCCCACCCACCGCGGCACCTCCGCCGGCGGCACCAGCCCGGCAAAGAGGAAATGCTGCTGCAACCCCAAACGCGCCACCTCGGCCTGCCAGCGGCCCCGCCAGGCACCATCTCCCACCAGCACAAATTTCATGCGCGGCCACTGACGCACCAGCCTGGGCGCGGCCCGAATCAAATCCTCATGCCCCTTGTGCTTGAAAAGCCGGGCGATTTTACCCACCACCACCTCATCCGGCTGGATACCCCACCGGCGGCGCCATTCCCAATCGTTGCGAGCTGCCAAATAGGGCCGCAGATCAAACCCGCTATATATGCGGGTGTATTGTTCCGGCCGGCCAATGCCCGCAGCCAAATATTGCCGGATCAAACTGTCCGCCACGGCAACGAAGTGCGTGGTGCATCGCCCTGCCACGCGCTCCGCCTGACGGAAAATCAAATTGGCCGCCCCCCCTTGAAACGGGCCAAAGGAAGGCCCATGGAGGGTGTGCACGATGAGCGGCACCCCGGCTCTCCGGGCGGCCAGCCGCCCCAGCACGCCGGCCTTGCCGCTGTGGGTATGCACCAAATCGGGCTGTAGCTGGCGAAATCGGCGGGTAAGGGCCTGCCACGCCCTCAGATCCTTCCATGGATGCACCGGCCGCACCAGCCAGGGCAAAATTTCCAGCAAACCGGGCGCCTGCCGCGCCTCCTCTTCCAGCGAGCCTTCCGGGCCAGAAGTGGGGCCTGAAATCAACTTCACCTCGACCCCCGCCCGCTCGCGCAAACCCAGGACGCTGGCAAGGGTGTTCTCCTGCGCCCCGCCCACAATCAAGCGCGTAATGACATGGACGACGCGCACACCGCGTCACTTTCCTTTGAGCTGCCTCAACCGCTCTTCGATCATCTGCCGCTCCTGAATCCCCTTGGGAGCATGTTTCAGGTAATTTTCGTAATGTTCGATGGCCGCCTTCTTCTGCCCCTGCCGCCAGGCAATTTCGCCCAGGCCGTAATAGACGGCGAAGTAATGGGGATGGGACTGCCGCAGCACCTCGTAATCGCGCCGCGCCCCCTCCAGTTGATTGGATTGCAACTGGGCAATGGCCCGGTTCAGGCGCGCGGAAGTTTGCTTGGGATCTTTTTCCAGCACCTTCGTCAATGGCGCCAGCGCCTCGGTGTAGCGTTGCATTTGCATCAACACCACCCCCTGGTTGAGCAGCACCATGGGATTGTCCGGCTCCAATCGCAGATGGCGCTCGAGCAAGACCAGCGCATTGGTCACCAACCCCCGCGCCAGATACACATGCGTGGCCACCGCCAGCGGCAGCGGTTGATTGGGCGCCGCCGTCAGCGCCCCCTGCAGAACCTGCTCCGCTGCGGCCGCATTGGTCTGGCCATAATAGGCCAGCGCCTGCAGGCGCACCCACTCCATGCGGTTGGTCAGGTTGTCCCAGCCCGGCCCGCCGCGCCGACGTGCCTGTTCCGCCATGGCCAGAACCTCGTCATAATGCCCCGCCTGCAAATGTGTCTGGGCAATCCAATATTCCAGCTCCAAATCATTGGTACGGTAAGGCCAGGCCCGGTAGAAAAATTGTAAGGCCTGCCGGTTGAGACCATTTTGACTGAACAACCGCCCCAGCACCGCCGCGTAACCCGGATCATCAAACGGATGGAACAAACTCAACACCACCTCGTAATTGTTAAACTGCCCCAGCAACCGCCCCGCCCTGGCCACCATGTTGGAATCCACCGGCACCCCCCGCAGTTGTTGGTTGAACGCCAGGTTGATTTGGGCCCCCAAATGATTGCTGTTCAGGGTCAACACCTGTTGAAAGGCCGCTGCCGCCTCGGGCAGCCTTCCCTGCCGTTGCAAGGCCACACCCCATTGATTCAAATCCTGCCCGAACGACCGCGCCACAAACCCCACATCGTTCACCGGCACTTTCGCCTGCACCGCCAACTGCTGCAAATCCGGCGCCACGCGCGTCCAGAACAGCGCATTCCAGTTCAAATCGGCGTTGGTAATCTGCGGAAACTGGTAATCCCGCGCTCCGGCCCGTTTCAGGGCCAGCGCCAGCCCGCTCGGGTAGGCGTGGAACAACTCAAAGTAGTAACCAAAACTGGGATGCAGGTAATAAAGCGGCCGCTTGCTTTGCGCCTCAGACAGCCGCTGCAGAATAAACAGCGGCGGCAGCGGCTCCGGCATGGGCCGTCCATCCTTTAGCTTCGGCAGGGGCGGCCAGAAATCAGGATACCGTTGGACCAGGGCTTCATGATACAGCCGCGAAGTCAGGGACTGGCTGTGCAAGACCACATGTTTGAGCGGCTGCTGCTGCCGCGTCTGCCATGCCGCCACCAGCCATATATGGGCCGGATGATCACTCAACAACACCGCCTGCTCCTCGGGAATGCTCTGTAGCAGCCGCTCGGCAAACCGCGCCAGCCACGGTGAATTAAGCGCCTGAATTCGCGGCCAGTTCTTGAGCACCAACGCCACCGGCGCCGCCACCACGCACAAACACACCGCCCCCGCCACCACGTAATTGACCCCTTTCATCAGGGGGCCGGGCGCCCGCCAGGCCTTGGCCGGCGCCACCCCAAACACCAGCAGCAGATACCCGGCAAAGTATCCCAGACATAAAGCGCCCAGGTAGTGCAGGGAAAGAAAAGACAAGCCCGCGGCCTGAATTTGCGTCTCCAAAAACGGCGGCCGCCACAGCATCACCAGTCCCACAACAAAGAAGCCCACATGCACCACGCGGAAAAGGAATTGCACCAGCATCTGGCTCACAGGATTGACGTCCCCAAAGGACGCCGGCCACCGGATGCTCACCAACACCAGCGGCAACAAGGCGCAGGACACCGCCAGAATGAGGAATGGCATCCGATAGCCATAGAAAAACAAGCCCTGTTTCTGCACCAGCAGGTTGGCCTTGAGGACAAGCCAGAAACTCACATTTTCATGGTCATACTTCAGCGATAAAAACGGAAATAACAGATACAACAACAGCCCAGCCACCCCCGCCCCTAACAACTTGAGAAACAGGCCGCTGTAAAACAGGTCCATCCGTTTCAACGCCACCACCGCAATGACCGCCAGCGGGAAAAAGCCGATCATGGCCCAGTTGTTCGTGGTGGCCAGGCCATACACAAAAGCCATGCGGATGAGCCAAGAATCCCGCTCACTCACCCGATACTCCAGCAGACAGCGGATCACATAAGCGAACAACAGCAGGTTGAACATCTCGCCCGTGCCGGAAATGGCATGTTTCCAGAAATCCTCCTGCAATGCGCAGACCCCCACCGCCAGCAACGGCGGAATCCAGTTCAGCCGTATGGTGAGCAGGCCAAAATCCCCGTCCTCGCGCACCCGCTGATCCTTGGTGCGATCCTGCGGCAACAGGGCCACTGAACGCGCCAGCAGGGCCAGCGTCAGGCCCGCACACACCGCTGCCACCAGGTTCAACGCCAGCGGCTGCCAGTGCGGCGGCAGCCACCGCAGCGGATAATACACCACATACGTCAACGGCTCGGTCACCGGCGGCTGCCATACCCACCCGGCTACCCGCGCCCACTGCGGCAAACTTTCCAGCGTGACCCATGGATTCAACGTCACCAAATAAAGCGCCAGCCCCCCTGCCAGCGCCAGCCAGGGTAGAACCCGCCGCGCAAACGCCCCCGGCAAAGGCGCCCATTGTTCGGTATCAGTAGTCATGTGCCGCCCCAGTTGAAATCATGTTGAAGCAAAAGGCAAAACCAAAAACCATCACCCGCCCCCGCCGCGCCAGCGCAAATCGGCCACACATTCCACGTGTTGGGTTTGAGGAAACATATCCACCGGCCGCACCCGCACCAACTCATAGACACCCCCGGCACACAGGATGTTCAAATCCCGCGCCAGCGCAGCCGGATGGCACGAGATGTAGATAATCTGCCGCACCCGCTGCCGGCGCAAGAGCTCCAAACTGGGCGCCGGACACCCCGTGCGCGGCGGATCCAGCACCACCGCCGTCCGCTCCGGCGCGTAACGCAGGAGAATATCAGGCAACAAGTCCTCCGTCCGCGCCGCGAAAAATTCACCATTCCGGATGTCCCGTTGCCGGGCGTTGCGCCGCGCGGCACGCACCGCCGCCACATCCACCTCCACCCCCAGAAAATGTTGGACCAGGTCCGCACACGACAGCGCAAAAAAGCCCACCCCGCAATAGGCATCCACCAGATACTCTGCGCCCCCCTCCTGCAAACACCGCCGCACCGCCTCCACCAGCAGCGGCAGGGCATGAAAATTGGTTTGAAAGAAACTGTCCGGCGGCACCTCCCAGCCTTCCGGCTCCAGCCGCAGCACCACTTTCAGCCCCCCTCGCGGCGGCGGATGGCGGCGGGCCTCCAGCAATTGCTCATTCAAACGTGGATCTGCGATCAGACACTGCTCCACGTCCACCACCCGCCGGTTGTCCGCCCCCAGATACCCCAGCACCAGCCGTTGCGCCTGTTTGTTCCACTGGCTGCGCACCATGATCCGGTTCCGATAACCGTAAGGCTGCGGACACGCAGCCACCGGCTCCACCTGCGCACGGGTCACCCCCCCAATCCGCTCCAGCAAATCCATCACCTGCTTGTGTTTCAGCTCCAACTGCCGCGCGTATTGGATGTGTTGATACTGGCAGCCACCGCAATCTCCAAAGTAAGGACACGGAGGCGCCACCCGTGCAGGCGAAGGCGCCATCACCTCGAGCAAACGGGCGCGCGCGAAGTTCTTTTTCACCTCCACCACCTCCACCCGCACCCGCTCTCCGGGAATGACGAACGGGATGAACACCACGAAATCCTGACAGCGCGCCACGCCTTCCCCCCCAAAGGCGAGATCCTCCACCTCCACCTCGATCCGCTGACCGGAGGTGAGAGGTGGCACACCACTGGCCGCGCCAGCCTGGGCCGATGCCGTCATGCGGCTGCTTTCCTAATCCAACCCACGCCCGGCGCACAAGCCTTGAATGAAGCGCGCGCTGCGCGAACAAACTCAAGGATTTGCCGGCTGGCTGAGCAGCTCGATGGCCTTGTCCAACTGCGGATCACGCTCCGCCAGCCAGTCCTCGGCGCTCAATGGCACCAGGACATCCGGCTGCTCCCCCTGGTTTTCCATGTTGGAGCCGTCCAGACGATAGACCCCGCCCATGGGCAGGCGCGCCCGGGTGCCATCCACCAGGTTGAAGCTCCACGTCCAGATCACGTAGCCGGGAGTGGGCGTCCCCACCAGCCGGGCCAGTCCCCGTTGCCGCATGGCGCAGGGAAACATTTCGCCGTTGGAGTAACTATGCTCGTTCATCAGCACCACCACCCGTTTATCCCACGCGCGCCCCGGGGCCGGCTCCGGCGGGCAATCCCGCGGTTTGCTCCATCCATGCTGGCGGCGCTCCAGCCAGTCAATCAAGGTGTCCGATATGTTGCCGCCCCGGTTGAACCGCACATCAATGATCATCGCCTCCTTGCCGGCCATGTATTCGTACACCTCCTGCTCGAAGCGGTTTTGATTATCCCCTCCCATCGCCGAAATATGCACGTACCCTATGCGGCCCTGGCTGCGCGACTCCACCGCCTTGCGCAGCCGCTCAATACGGTTGTTGTAGTGCAACTGATTCCATTCATCGGCCGTCAGCGCCTTGTATTTGACCGTGCGCGCCCCTTGCTTCTCGGGCTTGTCATTCACCAGGAATTGCAATTCGCGCCCCTGCCGGCGATTGAGCAGGCGGTATAACGTTTCATCCGTGGCCACCGGCTCCCCGTTAATCTCCAATATATACTCGCCCGGCTTGATTTCGGTCTTCTTAAACCATCCCGGCGCTCCCTCGGGCACTTTCAACACTTTCAGGCCGGGCCCGGCATGACGGTAATCCAGCGTAAAACCCGGATGCGGTGTTGTCACCCGCGCGGGCGTCTCCGGGGGATTCACCTCACTGTGGGAAGCCTCCAATTCCCCCACCATCATCTGCAACAAGCCCGCAAACTCCTCCGGCGTGCCCACCGCCGCCAGCAAGGGCTCGTACCGCCCGCGAATGGCCCGCCAGTCCCGCCCGTGAAAATGGCCGTCATAAAAGGCCCGATGGTAGGTGCGCCAGAACTGCGCAAAGGCCGCTTGCCGCTCGGCCCGCACATCGCGCTCCCCTTCCGCGGTGAACGCCACCTTCTCCACCCGCCCCTCCGGCAGGCGCAGTTGATACAGCTCACCCCCCTGGATGAAAAACGCCCGCTTGCCATCCGCCAGGATCCGCAACTGGGATTTGCCGCCCCCGTTGGTGACCCGCTTGGTTTCCTTGCCATCATAGCTGGCGGTCCACACATCGCCCTCCGCCAGAAAAGCAATCTGGCCTTCGCTGGTGACCTGCAGATCGGCGGCCGGATTCTGGGTGATGAAACGGCGGATGCGCCGCGGCACATTTTCAAAATCAATGGCCACCTTGACCGGCTCCTTGGGCTTTTCAAATTTCAAATCTGTCTCGCTCGCCAGCACGTCTTCCGGCTGCAGCGGAAATACATACACCCCGCCCCCGTCCCGGCTGCTCTGGAAGAAAAGGTACTTGCCATCCGGCGACCATGCCGGCTGTCCGTGCCCCGTGGCGCGTTGAGTCAGATTTACCGGTTCGCCACCCTCCAGTTTCACTAAAAAGATATTGTGGAAACGGCTGGCACTGCGGGCCACGTAGGCCAGCCATTGACTGTCCGGCGACCAGGCCACCTGACTGCCCCCATACCCATGCAGGTGCGGCCCTGGCAGCGGCACCACCCGGCGAATCTGGCGATCGGCCAGGCGAAGCACATGCAGCCCCCCCTCCGGCCCCGCCACCCAAAAGGCCAGATGCTGGCCATCCGGGGAAGGAATGGGATTGGAAACATCCTCCTGCCGCGCCCACAAGCTCTCCACTTTCCGCGATTCCACCTCCAATGCATACAGGCGCGTGTTACCCTCGCGATCCGAGGTGAAAAACAACGTCTTGCTGTTGGTGCTCCACATGAAGTCCGAGTCATCCCCCGCCCAATCCGTCAGCCGCTGCGCATACTCGGCTTCGCGGCCCGCAATCCCCTTGGGCTTTTCCACCGGCACCACCCACAAGTCGCCGCGCAGACCAAAGGCAATGTATTTGCCATCCGGCGAAGGCTCGGCCTCCGTCACGCCATTGGTCATTTTCTCCTGGCGCGTCAAGGTCTCCTTGTCATCCACCCCCGCATAAACCACCAGCCGCACCGGTTTGCCCCGCCCGCCCTTGAGCAGATACAGCTCATGCTCATACTCAAAAACGATGTCCCCGCTCTTGAGGGCCACGCTCGGGGCGCGCACGCTGCCTCCCACAAACTCCGTGAGCTGCCGCCCCTTGCCTTCCAAATCAAAAACCCACAGGTTGGGCGTGCGCCGGGCGTTGTCCTGCAAGGGCGGCAACGGCTCGTTCAACCGCCCGGCGTTGGGCGTATCTTCGCCCACCGTCACCGTCAGCACATGTTTGCCATCCGGCAAAAACTGAGTCCACAAATGTTGCCGCTGATCCTGCGTCAGCGCCCGCCGCTCCCCCGTTTTCGTGTCCAGCATCCAGATTTGCGCCGCCGCCGAGCCGGTGTAACGCGGCCGCCAGTTGGGGAAACCATACCGCCCATAAACCACATAACGGCCATCAGGACTGAAATCCGGCGAATTGAGGGGGGCAAAGTCCTCCAGCAAACATTCCGTGCGCAAGGTTTGCACGTCCACCGCAAAAAGCTGGTTGTTGGCCGAATCCCGCTTGCCCGCAAACAACAGCCGTTTGCCATCGCGGCTCCACCCGCCCGGGATTTCATTGCCGGAATGCCAGGTCAACTGTCGCGCCGGGCCGCCGTCGGCGGGCATGAGATACAAATCCAGGTTGCCGTTGCGCTTGCTGGCAAACACCACCCACCGGCCATCCGGCGAAAACCGCGGATAACCATCGTAATCCACATGCGTGGTCATGAGCGTGGCCCGACCGCCCGAGGCCCCCACCTGCCATAAATCTCCCTGATACACAAACACCACCCGCTTGCCATCCGGACTGATGGCGGGCAGGCGCGCCCCCCGGATCGGCTCATCCTTCGCCGGCGCAGGCTGCGCCAGGGCCGCAGGAATACCGCACAGCCAGACCACGCCGGCCAGCATCCAACCACAGGCACTTTGGAATTTCATGATGCGCCTTGGATAAACACTTCTGCTGCGAGGGTCAAAAGAAAACCGCAAAGGAATTGACCCTGCCCACGCCCTCCTGCATCTTTCCGGCATGGATCATTCACCCGGATTTTTGCGGCTGGTCAACGAAGCCAAAAAACACATCCAGGAAATCACCGTCGCCGAGGCCCGCGCCCTCATGCAGAAAGACCCGCGCGTGGTGCTGCTGGATGTCCGCGAGGAAAGCGAGTGGGCCGCCGGCCATGCCGAAGGTGCCCAATATCTGGGCAAAGGCGTGCTCGAGCGGGACCTTGAAAAACGGTTTCCCGACCCCAATACGGAAATCATCATGTACTGCGGCGGTGGTTACCGTTCGGCCCTGACCTGTGAAGCCGCCCAAAAAATGGGCTACCGGCGGGTCTATTCCCTGATTGGCGGTTACCGCGCCCTCGTGGCCGCCGGCTGGCCCATGGTCAAAGGCTGAAACCCGGCAGCCATTCAGGTGTGGAGGATTCGCACGCCCGCGGCGCGCATTTCCTCCACCGCCCGCTCCACATCGCCCGGCTGCAAATTCACCCCACGGCAGGCCGGCAGGAGCAGGTGAGTCTCAAAACCCAGCCGGACGGCGTCCAAAGCCGTGTATTTCACGCAGTAATCGGTGGCCAGCCCCGCCACATGCACCACCCGCACCCCCTGCTGCCGCAAGTAATCCGCCATCCCCGTGTCGTGCCGGTGGCCATTGTCAAAAAAACCGCTGTAGCTGTCCACCGCCGGATCCGTGCCCTTCTGAAATATGCGCGCAATCCGGGTGGTTTCCAGCCCGCGCGCCAGCTCCGCCCCATAGCTTCCCTGCACACAATGATCCGGCCATAACACCTGCGGCAGGCCATGCAAGGTGATCACTTCACCCGGCCGCCGCCCGGGGTGGGAGGAGGCAAAACTTCCGTGACCGGGCGGATGCCAGTCTTGCGTAGCCACCACCAGTTCAAACCTGGGCTGCAATTGGTTGATTACCGGAATCACCTGATCCCCCTCCGGCACCGGCAGCGCGCCACCGGGCAGAAAATCGTGCTGCACATCCACAATAATCAAGGCTTGCTCGGGCATAACACCATGATTCTGGCCCGCTCCCCTCTTTCCGCAATCCTAAATCCCCTTCCCCCTCCAGCCGGAGGCTCTCAGGCCGGGGACTCATGCCTATCAGCCGCCTTTTTTTTTCGCGGAAAATCATTAGACAAATCCCCGCCCCTGAGGCGTCATTGCCTTGGAATGCCGCCCCGGGCGACACTGGAAAAGTTGTACGATGAACACGCGCAAGCGGTGTTCGCCTACGCGCTGAACCTGACCCGCAACGAGGCCGACGCGCACGACATCCTGCAGGAAGTCTTTCTCAAGCTGGCACGCCAGCCCGAAACATTGGCCGCCTTGCGGGAGCCTCGCGGGTACCTTTTGCGCTTGGCCCACAATCAAACGATGGACCTCTTTCGCCGACAGGCCGTCCGGCAAAACCGGGCAGAAGCCCTCTCTTCCGAGCCGGAAACAGTTTTCGCCCCCACCGCCGACCCCGACGAGGCCACCTTTCGTCACTCCCTGGCCCAAGCTCTGGCCGAATTGCCGCCGGAGCAGCGGGCCGTGGTTCACCTCAAACTCTGGGAGGATATGACCTTTGAAACCATCGGCGCCGTCCTGGGTATCTCCCCCAACACCGCCGCCAGCCGCTACCGCTATGGGTTAGACAAATTACAGGCCCGCTTGCGTCCTCTGTATGAGGAACTGCGCGCCTGAAGAAACAGGTTTATGCAACAGGATTGCTTTGAAGAACGCCTCCGCAGCCAGCCTTGGCGGCCTCTCCCCCGGGCCTGGCGAAAGGAAATCCTCGACACCGCCCTGGCCTCCGCCCAGCCGCAGGCCGGCTCACGTCGCTGGCGGCTGATGCTCGAATACCTGCTCTGGCCCGGCCCACGCGCCTGGGCCGCTGTGGCTGCCTTGTGGATCGTTGCCTTGGCCGGAAACCTGGTTCAACATGCTTATACGCCGGTCTCCCCTCCCGCCTTATCCCTGGGGGAAAACCGGCAACACGAAACGCTGCCGCAACGTCAGCGCATCCTGGCGGAATGGCTCAATCAAAATGAGGCTGAGCCTGTTCCGCCCTCGCAACTCCCGCCGTCCCCGCGTGGTGAAGGTCGAATGACTACCAACCGCGTAGGCTGAACCCTCTGGCTGCTCCCATCGCGAAAGTGAACACCTGAATTATGAATGTTAAACTTCCCTTTTCTTCCGTCCGCAGCCGCCGCCCCTGGTATCTGCGATTCCTCATGGGACTGGCCTTTGCCCTGACCGCCATCATAGGCCTCATCCTGCTCGTCGCTGCTTTCGAAGGCATCCGCGGCACCAGTAAATGGCGGAAGCTTAAAACTGAGCTGGAAGCCCGGGGGGAAAATTTCAACTTGAACGCCCTGCAACCGCTGCCGGTGCCGGACGAAAAAAACTTTGCCACCACCCCCCTCATCGCATCCCTGTTTTCCACCAACGGCCAGTCCCCTGCCCCCGCGCCCCAAACCTGGCCCAAGGCGGCATTGGAGGATTGGGATCATGACAAATCGGGTAATGGCCCCGGCCGCAAACGCAACGATCTTCGCACCCCTCTAAAGCTCTGGAGCGATTATTATCGCGGCCACGCCAAATTCCCCCAAGCCCCCTCCAATGCCTCTCCCGCGGAGGTTGTGCGCACCGCCCTGGCCCAGTACGACCCCCAAATAAATGAACTGCTCCAAGCCATGCAGGAGCGCCCCCTCTGCCGCTACCCCTTGGATTATCAACAGGGCATCGCCCTCTGGTTGCCCCACCTCGCCAATTACAAGGGCCTGGTGCTCGTAATTCAACTGCGCGCCCTGGCCGACCTGCACCTCGGCCAAACCGACAAAGCCTTCCAGGAATTGCGCCTCGGATGCTTCCTCAATGACACCCTCACGCAGGACCCCATTTTGATTTGTCTGCTCGTTCACATCGCTAATGATCGCATGCTTCAGGAGGCCGTCCGCGAGGGCCTTGCCCTGCATCTGTGGAATGACCAGCAGCTCACCTGGTGGGTGGACTACTATGCCAAACGCCCCTACCTCGAAACCTACCAGACCAGCATGCGCGGCGAGCGCAACTTTGCCGTCCTCACCATCGAGCAGCTCTGCCGCGGCCAGATTAGAGAAGTCCTGGGCGAGGAAACCAGCCCCACAGGCACCTCCATTCTCCGGGCCATGCCCCGCGGCTTCTTTTACCATAATCTGTATAACCTCGTTAAAATTCACCATGAATACACCATCCCCGCCGCCGACCCCAAGTCCCGGCAGGTGGACAAGGACCTGGTGCTCAACTTCGACCACGCCATCAAGCAGACCGGCTATTTCCCCTACAATATTTTCAGCCGCTTGCTGCTGCCTGCCGTGGGCAAATCCGTGCTCCATACCGCCCGCTGGCAAACACAGGGTGACGCCCTCCTGATCGCCTGCGCCGCCGAACGCTACCGCCTGGCCCGTGGCCACTGGCCGGCCACCCTCGGAGAACTGGTCCCCGCCTACCTGCCCTTCGAGCCGCGCAACGTCCTGGACGGCTCGCCTTTTATTTACAAAATCGTCGCCCCAGACTCCCTCCTCATCTACACCCCCGGCTGGGATGAAAAGGACGATGGCGGCCAGTTTGACAGCCGCCTGGACGTTGGCGACTGGGGCATCCAGATCAGCCCGGTGGACGAGGCCACCCTGCGTTGAGCCTTTGAGCCTCATGGTGGAGTCAGGCGCCTGGGCAATTATCCTTCAACTTTTCCTTCCCGCCGGCCCAGAATTTGCAGTTGCTCCAGACGCCGCTCCCGCGTTAGGCTCGCCGCCGGTGTTCACGCGAGAGACGAGGCCGCTGTGTCACATGGCCAACCGTGGGCGTTCCACCTCCCACGGCGCTCATCGCGTTTTGGCAATAAACCCCTTCCTTCGTTTAGGCAACCCGTCGCGTCTCCCCATCTCTCATGAGCAAATCCGTCAATGACCTGCCGTTTCATCCGGTCAGCGCCCCGGACTTCTTGCCGCCGGCTCAACTGCGGGCCTTGCAATGGCAGCGGCTCAAGGCCATCGTTCAGCGCGCCTACGATCGCCAGGCCCTCTTTCGCCAGCGCATGGACGAACGCGGACTCAAACCCGCGGACCTGCGCGGCCTGGAAGACATCAGCCGGCTGCCCTTCATGGTCAAAACGGACCTCCGTGACACCTACCCCTTCGGCCTCTTTGCCAGCCCAATGCATGAAATCGTGCGCCTGCACGCCTCCAGCGGCACCACCGGCAAGCCCATTGTGGTGGCCTACAACGCCGCCGACATCGAGGTCTGGACCCAGGCCATGGTCCGCAGCTTTGCCGCCTGCGGCGTGCATGAAGGCGACATCATTCAAAACGCCTACGGCTATGGCCTGTTCACTGGCGGCCTGGGAGCGCACTACGGCGCGGAACGGCTGGGCGCCACCGTCATCCCCATTAGCGGCGGCAATACGCAGCGCCAGCTCATGGTCATGAAGGATTTTGGCGTTACCGTCATCTGTTGCACACCCAGTTATTTCCTCCACATCCTTGACCAGGCCGCTGAAATGGGCATTGACCTGCGCGAGTTGCCCCTGCGCGCCGGCATCTTCGGCGCCGAGCCCTGGACGGAAAACATGCGCCAACGCATCCAGAGCGAAAGCGGCATTAAAGCCTACGACATCTACGGATTGTCTGAAATTGTCGGCCCCGGCGTGGCCATGGAATGCCAGTGCCAGTGCGGGCCGCATATTTTCGAGGATTACTTTTATCCCGAAATCATTGACCCCCAAACCGGCGAGGTGTTGGGCGATGAGCAGGAGGGCGAACTGGTGCTCACCACCCTCGCCAAGCAGGCCATGCCCATGATCCGCTACCGCACCCGCGACATTACCGCCCTGACCAGCGAACCCTGCGCCTGCGGACGTACCCTCCGCCGCATCAAGCGCATCTCCCGCCGCAGTGATGACATGTTCATCATCCGCGGGGTTAATGTGTATCCCTCCCAGATTGAGGCCGCTCTGCTCAGCGTCGAGGGCACCCTGCCCCATTACCAGATCATCCTTACCCGCGAAAAAGGTTTGGACGAAATGGAAGTGCAGGTCGAAGTCACCGCCGACGTCTTCAGCGACACCATCGGCGCACTGGAAAACCTGCAACAACGGCTGGCCCATGCCATCGAAAGCACCGTGGGCATCCGCGCCCGCGTCCGCCTGGTCACCCCCCGCACGCTCCAGCGCAGCGAAGGCAAGGCCAAACGGGTCATTGATCAACGCAAAATGTAATTCACCACCCCCGGCTTATGAAACTTAAACAACTCTCTCTCTTCCTGGAGAATAAACCCGGCGCCCTCAGCGCCCCCATGCGCGTCCTGGCGGCCGAAGGCATCAACATCACCACCCTCTCCATCGCCGATACCCAAAACTTCGGCATCCTGCGCCTGATCCTGCGGGACTGGGAAAAAGCCCGCGAGCTGCTCGAAAAAAACGGCTTCGTCGTCAAGGTCACTGACGTCGTCGCCATTGAAGTGCCCGACAAACCCGGCGGCCTGGCCGAAGTGCTCGGCGTCCTGGAAGGCACCGGCATCAACGTGGAATACATGTACGCCTTCACCCTCAAAAAGGAGAACAAAGGCGTGCTGGTCTTCCGCTTTGACGACCCCGACCGCGCCGTCCAAACCCTCCAGGCCCATCACATCAACGTGGTGGATCAACTGGAAATCTTTCGCCGCGCCAACGGCGAAGCCTGAACCGGCAGCGCCCCGGCAGGCGGCGGGCGCCTGCCTTCGCAAAATTCCGCATGGCCAAGGCAACCGATATTCGCGTGGTGGGCGCCGCGGTGTACTGGCTGCCGGTGCACACGCGTGTGCCCCTCAAGTTCGGCCCGGAAACGCTCACCAGCGTGACCTGCGTGCGCGTCAAAATCCACGTCATGGACCGCTACGGACGCCGCGCTGCAGGCTGGGGGGAAACCCCGCTCAGTGTCCAATGGGTCTGGCCCAGCCCCCGGCCCTACGCCGAGCGCCATCACCTGCTGAAAAACTTCTGTGTGCGCCTGGCCGCCGCCTGGGCCGACTTCGAGGCCTGGGGACACCCCCTGGAGGTGGGGCACGATTTTCAACTGCACGTGCTGCCCGGTCTGCTCCGCCTGCACAACGAAGGCCAGAGTGAACCCATGCCGTGGCTGGCCGCGCTGGTTGCCTGTTCGGCCTTTGATCTGGCCGTCCATGACGCCTTCGGGCATCTGCTCCAACAACCAGTTTATCAACTCTACTCCGCCGGGTACATGAACCGGGACCTGGCCTCTTTCCTTGAGCCGGCGGAAGGCATGTCCCCCACTCTTTTTCGCGGCAAGTACCCGGCGGATTTTCTAACGCCCCAACCGCCCCAATCCTTGCTGGCGTGGCACCTGGTGGGCGGCCTGGACAAGCTGGACCCCGCCGAATTGACTGAAGACGATCCCCGCGATGGCTATCCCATCCTCCTCGGCGACTGGATTCAGCGGGACGGTTTGCAATGTCTCAAAGTCAAGCTGCGCGGCAACGATGCCGACTGGGACTATCAACGCCTGCTCCGCGTGGGCCAACTGGCCCGCGAAAACGGCGTGCTCCACCTGTCCGCCGATTTTAACTGCACCGTTACCGATCCCGCTTACGTCAACGAAATCCTGGATCGCCTCCGGGCCGTGCATCCTGCCCTGTTTGATCTGTTGCTGTACGTCGAGCAGCCCTTCCCCTATGACCTCGAAGCCCATCCCTGGGAGGTGCACAGCGTCTCCGCCCGCAAGCCGCTCTTCCTCGACGAGAGCGCCCACGATTGGAAACTCATCCGTCTGGGGCAGTCGTTGGGCTGGACCGGCGTGGCACTCAAAACTTGCAAGACCCAAACCGGAGCCATCCTCAGCGCCTGCTGGGCTAAAACCCACGGGATGCAGCTCATGGTCCAGGACCTCACCAACCCCATGCTCGCCCAAATCCCCCACGTGCTGCTGGCCGCGCATGTCGGCACCATCGCCGGCGTGGAAACCAACGCCATGCAGTTCTATCCCGAGGCCTCCCTGCCGGAAGCCGCCGTCCATCCCGGCCTCTACCAGCGGCGCCAGGGACGGGTGGACTGGTCCTCCGTGCGCGGCCCCGGCTTTGGCTACCGCCTGGCGGAAATTCAGCGCCCCCTGCCACCCCCCGCCTGCGAGTGTGGCATTTGACACCGGCCCCGTTTGCCACTACTTCTTGAGCGGCCAATGGTGTTTTTATGAAACTGACCTGGAAAGACCACGAAGAAATCGCCTGGGCGCTCATGGATAAATTCCCTGACCAGGACCCCCTCAAGCTCAGCTTCCCCAAACTCCACAAGATGGTGATCGAACTGGAGGACTTCGGTGATGACCCCAACGCCTCCAATGAGAAAATCCTCGAAAACATTCAGATGGCCTGGTACGAGGAACGCAAATAACCTTGCATGAGCCAGAAACAAATCATCCGCCCCGCCAGCGCCCCCACCCCCGTGGGGCCTTACAGTCATGCCGTCCGCGCCGGCAACCTGCTGTTCTGCTCCGGCCAGATTCCCCTTGACCCCGCCACCGGCCAGTTGGTCTCCGGCGGCATTCGCGAACAAACCCGTCGCGTCCTGGAAAACATTCGCCTGCTGTTGGCCGACCAGGGCCTGGATTTTCAGCACGTGCTCAAAAGCACCGTCTTCATGACCAACCTCGCTGACTTCGCCGCCATGAACGAGGTGTACGCCGAGTTCTTCGCTCATGCCCCGCCGGCACGCTCCACCGTGCAGGTGGCCGCCCTGCCCCGCGGCGCACAAGTCGAAATCGAAATCATCGCCCAGTATCCCGACCAAGCCTAAACCATCGCCCGCCCCTGACCAGGGGCCGGGCGGCCAAAACCAGGTTTCAAGCCGTCAGAGCTATATATTAAAATAACTAATATACCTATTTTATTAACTTAGTTAAATTAATACTTTTAATTCCCGCTTGACACCTCACCCCGCCTGTGGTTTCTTACGGGCGTCCGATGCGATAAGCGTCGGGGAAATGGGATCGCACGCAGCGACCAGATTTGCGGACTGACTGAAGAACAAAGTTCTTTGACTGTCCGAACAGATTTCGGCAGCGGCCTGATACAACCGCTGTCGAGTATCCCCTAAAACCTGCGTGTATTGGTTCGAAATTCCCCGGGCGGCGACGGTCATCCCCTGACTGTGCCGCCCGGTTTTTTTATTTCTGCTTCCTTTGTTTCACTTCCCTTCCGCTGCCCGGTTGTCCTGCGCACCCCCCGCGTCCACCATGAGCAATTTTTTCTGCAGCATCGGCACCAGCACTTGCGCGGCATCCAAATCGGACCCCGGATGGGCATCCAGCACCTTTTCCAAGACCCCGTGCTCCAGCACCAGTTGCAACACATCCAATTCTTCCGGCGTGCAGTCGCGCAAGGGATGCGGCAGTGGAAAGGCCAGCTTCAAGCGGGCATCTAAGGGAGGCAGCACGCCATCAAAAGCCTGCATTTCATCCGCCTGGCGTGCCCCCTCCAACAAGACCGAGGCCGTTGGCTCAACAATTTCCGCCGGCACTGGTGCCTCCACTCCCGGCGTAAAGGTGAAGGTCCCCGCGGACCAGCGCAGGATGCGCATCAGCGTTTTTTCCGGACGCGGCGAGGGCTGCTGATTCAAACTGGCATAATAAATATGCCCCTGCCGCATCCAGAGGTCGGCCCGCTGCGCCTCCTGCCGCAGGGTGACACACCCTGTTTTCATGCTGTTGGAGAGCAACTGCAGCAAGTCCATCAAGGGAACCTCGCTCAGGGAACCACTGATCATGGGAGCCGCGCCCGCCTTGAGCGGCTCCGGATGCGCCTGCGTGAGCATCGTCCGCTGCGTGTGCTCCCACCAGGAGCGCGCCTGCTCCCCCACCACGCAGGGCGCCACCACATGGAACGTGGCCTCCCCAATGCGCAGGTAGTCGCCAGCCTTCAAAATCGTGGGGCCGCCAATTTTTTCGCCGTTCAAAAAGGTCCCGTTTTTGGAACCCAAATCCTCCACCACGTATTGCCCGCCGGTGCAGGTGATTTTGGTGTGCCGCCGCGAAACCAGGTCATCCTCAATGCGAATGTCGGCATCCCGGCTGCGCCCGCAAAGGGTGGGGCGATCTTCGGGCAGGAGGTGCTCCTCCCCGGTGCGCGGGCCGGCCAGCCACAGCAAAGCCAGGCGTCCACCGCCGCCCGCCCGGGCGGCACCCCGGCCTGCGCTTTCAACCTTGCTGCCGGCCGGATGGCGTGAAGTCTTCATGCTGCCTGCGCGCGAGTATAACGAATCTCGCCGGCAAGTAAAAAGTTCTTTTGCCACTTGGCACCCCTCCTCCGGCGGGGGTACAATACCGGCGTGCGTATCATACGGTGGATATTCCTCCTCGGATGGTTGAACCTGACACTTTCCGCGCAAGTGACCGTGGAGCTGCGTTGTGCCCAGGAGCAATACCTGCTGGGCGAGCCGGTGGTCATGCTCGTGGAAATCAGCAATCAATCCGGTCAGGCCCTCGACTTGGGCAAGGAACCCGACTGGCTGACGTTTGCCGTCGAAATGCGCAACGGCACCCCCGTCCCCCAGCCCGGCAAACTGAGCCTGCCCGGCCCTTTTCGCCTGGAATCCGCCCAGTTGGGCCGCGTGCGCGTGGACTTGGAGCCGGCCTTCCGTCTGGACAAACTGGGCAATTACCTGGTAGCCGCCACTCTGAAGGTGCCGGGATGGGCCGACCCCATCGCCAGCGGGACGGCCAGCTTTACCATCATCCGCGGCACCGTGCTTTGGGAGCAGGAGTTTGGGATGCCTGCAGATCCCCTCGCGCCCGCCACCAATCGCGCCCCCGAAGTCCGCAAATACACCCTCTTGCAGGCCAACACCGTCAAACAGTTGCGCCTTTACGTGCGCATCAGCGATCCGGCCACTGACAAAATCTATGCCACCTTCCCGGTTGGCAACCTGGTTTCCTTCGGCCGGCCCGAGCGCCAGATTGACCGCTTCAGCAACCTCCATGTGCTGCATCAAAACGGCGCGCGCACCTTCAATTATGTGGTCATCAATCCCTCCGGCCGGCTGGGCCTGCGGGAAACTTACGAAGTCACCACCAGCCGCCCGCGGTTGCGCGCCGATGCCGATGGCAAGGTCTTCGTGAGTGGCGGCCAGCGCCGCCCCTCCCCCTCCGACCTGCCCCCGCCCGACCCCCAGTCTTCAACGCCCAACACCAATGATGTTGCCTCTCCGAATAATTAGGCGCTTCGCGATTTTCACCTGGCTTCTCCTCCTTTTCTGTCCCGACAGCCGCTGGCTGCGCGCGGCAACCAGGGAGGCCCTGATATTGCAGTTAAAAAATGGCGACCGCCTGAGCGGTGTGGTGGTGGAGGAAACCCCACAGCGCCTGGTGCTGAGCAACGCCTGGAATCCGGCCATCGCCGTGGAGGTTGCCGCCATCGTGCAACGCCAAACCCCGGCCAACGAAGCCGCCCCGGCCGGCACTTTGCCGGTCACCGCCGCCCTCCCTGCCACCAACCAGAGCAGCGTTCAACCTAAAAAGCCCTCCCCCTGGCGTGGCGATTTGCAAGTGGGCGTAGATTTGCGCCGCGGCGAGCGCGACAGCGCCCTTTATCACAGCCGGCTCAAACTGGGTTATGTCCAGGGCCGCTTCCGCTCGCTGGCTGACCTGCACTACGCCTATGGCAAAACGGACGGCACGCTGAATGCCAACCGCGTCGAGGGCAGCCTCAAAACGGACTTTGACCTCAGCAAACGCATCTTCGTTTATAACTACCTGGATGCGCTCTTTGACGAAGTGCGCAAAATCGATCTGCGTTACCAGGTCGGCCCCGGTCTGGGCTATCACCTGCTCATGCAAACCAACCTGGTCCTGGATCTGGAAGCAGGCGGCTCCTATGAAAACGAGCGCCGCAACGACGGCAGCCGCCGCGACAACTTCTCCGTCCGCCTCGCCCAAACCCTGCAATGGCAGATCGCCGAGCAGTTGCGCCTGGAGGAGTCGGTGGACTTTTACCCGCGTTTTTCCCCCTTGGATGACTTCCGCGTCCGGGCCGAATTGAGCCTGCGCTACTTTTTCTACAAGCGCCTCAGCCTCAACCTCAGCGTGCTGGACATTTACGATCGCACACCTGCCGCAGGGGTTTCTCGCAACGACCTTCAACTGCGCACCACCCTGGGTGTAACATTCTAGGGGAGGGCAAAAATGCGCGTTGAATTTCGCCCTTTTTTGCGTAACTTCAAGATATCATGCTGAGTGATCGAGCCTATATGCGTGAACCGGAAGGTGCGGGCTTCCGGATCTGGCGCGCCAGCACCCTGCTCATGCTGGCCATGGTGGTCTGCTTTGCCCTTCAGCACATCAACGCAGCCTACATTCGCAAGCCCGACTATTACTTTTATCTGGCGCTCAGCCCCGATGGCATCCGGCAAGGGTACTTGTGGCAGCCGGTCACCTATATGTTCCTTCATGTCGGTCTGTTCCACCTGCTGTTCAATCTGCTCGGCATTTACTTCTTTGGCCGGGTGGTGGAATCCTACCTGGGCTGGAAGAAATTTCTGGCCATCTTTTTTGCCGGCGGCATCATGGGCGGCATCCTCCAGACCGTGCTGGGGTTTTTCTGGCCCGACTGGTTTGCCGGCAGCCATTACGACCGCCTCCTGCAGCCGGCCGGCGAGGTCTATGGCTCCTCGGCCGGAGTATGCGCCCTGCTGGCGGTGTTCTGCCTCCTGGAGCCACGAGCCACCATCTTGTTGTTCTTTCTCATTCCCCTCCAGGCCTCCTATCTCCTTTATGGCTCTCTGGCCATTGCGCTCTTCTTTACCGTCGTCCCCACAGACCCGGGAGTCGCCCATGCCGCCCACCTCGGCGGCCTGTTGACCGGCATGGGGCTGGTCAAAATCGGCTTCCACCAGGAGTATGGCGGCCTGTGGAATCGCCTCCCCAACCCACGGGACTGGCTGCCCCGGCGCAGGCACCCAAGCCCGGCCACCCCGGGCCGCGCCGCTTCAGATTTCCCCCGCAGCGAGGAGATTGATCCCATTCTCGACAAAATCTCGGCCCAGGGGATCCACAGCCTCACCGCCGAGGAGCGCCGCATTCTGGAGGACGCCCGCAAAAAAATGGCGCGCTAGTCCACTCATCCCATGGCCAACCTGCAGGAACAATACGACGACGCCATGTTTGATTTCAGCATGGGCGACTTTGACTCGTGCATCGCCAAGCTGAAAGCCATCCTGGCGGAAGACCCCAACCATTTTGACGCCCAGCTCTCCCTGGGCATGGCCTACTGCCGCAAAGGCGATTATGCCAAGGCCATCGAAGAAGGCCACAAAGCCGAGCAAATGCGCCCCCAGGAGCAACTGGTGCACACCAATTTGAGCCTTTTTTACATGCGTGCCGGTGACAAACAGAAAGCGGAGCACCATGGGCTGCAGGCCCGGATCGCCTCCTGGCGGGGCAACATGGCCCCGCCTCCCGCACCCGGTGCCGCTCCCGCGGATGACCCCGAACTTAAAATGGCCCAGGCGCCTCCCCCGCCCCCCGTTAAAATGAACGTCAAAGTCCCGGACATGCCCTGGAAGAAAAAATCATGAAAACCGCCTACGAACTGGCCATGGAGCGGCTCAATAAAACCGCTCCCCTGACCCCTCTCACCCCCGAGCAAAAAGCCCGCCTCGCGGAGCTGGACGCCGAATACAAAGCCAAAATTGCCGATCGCGAGATTTTCATTCAGGGCAAGCTTGCCCAGGCCCGCGAACGTGGAGACTGGGAAGCCATGGACGCCCTGGAAAAACAACTGGCCGGCGAACGCAAGGCCCTCCTGGCCGAGCTGGAGGAAAAGAAGGAAAAAGTACGCCAGCAGGGCAAAAAGTAATCCGCCGGCGGATGGCCCCCTTATAACGAGGCCATTGGCAACGCGCTGAGCACCTGCGGCACCCGGTCAAACTCCTCGGATTTGATCAGATAATAACTGGCCCCCAGCGCCTTGCAGCACAACCGGAATTCCGGCGTGTCGTAGTTGGTCAGCACAATGGTGGTGACCCGCAGCCGGTGATGACGCACATGCCGCAACAGGTCCATCCCCGTGCCGTCGGGCAGATCAATGTCCACAATGACCACATCCGGCTGGTTCTCCTCCACCGCCCGCAAGGCCTCCTGCACCGATGACACATCGGCCACCACCCGCACCCGGGAGTGCTCGGACAGCAAATCCTTCAGGCGGCGCCTTATGGGCGCCGAATCCTCCAGCAGCACCACCCGCAGGTCTGCGTCCGGTTCTCGCATGTCTTAAAAGTTGACCATCGGACCGGCTGCCTCATGATGGCAAACCACCGGCAGCAACGGAGAACTCAAGGCCCCCGCGGCAATTAACATCCCATGCGCACAAGGCGCCTGCCGGGCCTTCTGCCGCTGGGGCGGCTCTCCGGCCGCTTCGTTGCCCGCCACCCAGATCGCCACCGATGGGATTCGCACCACCGGCACCGGCCAGCGGGGGTAGCTCTCGCGTCCAATCTCGATGGACAACGTGCGCATGACTTTTGCTTTCATACTCATATTGACGGAAAACGCACACCCGAATGAAGCGGAGCGATGCCTGAAAAGCGTGTCATCCAATCACCGTCGCCTTGTCGGGTGATTCTCCGACAAAACCACCCCCCTTCCCCACACCCGGCCTTCCGATAAGGAAAGAAAGGAAGGCTCAAAGAAGCTGGGTCTTCCCGGGAATATACACCGGATAACTGCCATCCGGCCCCGGTTTGACCGGCGCCTCCATGCCCTCCTTGCATTCTTCCGGCGGCGGCGGATAGGCAAAGTTGGAAGCATTGATTTGCTCCCACGTCACCTCCTTGCCGGTGTAACAGGATATCTGGCCCATTACCGCCATCATCGTGCTCCGGCACATGTATTCCCCATTGTTGATGGGCTCCCCGGCCCGGATGGCCGCAAACAGCCGGTCATGCTCCACTTGATATGGATCACATTGCCCCTCCCACCGCCAGTTCGTCTCCCCGCTGATTCGGCAGCCCATGATGTTGGCGCGGCCCTTGGTGCCAAAAACCAGGCTGGAATACTCGTCGTAACAAAAGGTCGTCGTCCGGCAAAACGCATACAGGCGGATGTTGTTCGGAAAGAGATACACCACCGCGTGATGATCAAATACATTGCCGTATTTCCCTTCCACCATCGTCGAGCGTCCACCCATCCCATGACACCGCAGCGGCGCCGCGTCTTTCATGCACCAACTGGCGCGGTCCAGATTGTGCACCAGCGACTGCACCACATCATCGCCGCTCAACCACACAAAGCGGTACTGAATGCTCACCTGCCATTCCAGCTCCGAGTGTTTGGGATTGCGATCGCCCAGCCCGTACGGCGCGCGCAAAAAGTTTTCCTCGATGGACACAATGTCCCCGATCGCCCCGTCGTGAATGCGCTTGACCGTTTCCTCGTAACCCGCGTGGTAGCGGCTGTGCAGACCGGAGACCAGACAAAGCTTTTTCTCCTTCGCCAGCTCCGCGGCCGCCTTCATCAGCTTGACCCCCGCCGGATCAATGCCGTGCGGTTTCTCCGTGAACACGTGCTTGCCCGCCTGGATCGCGGCCATGGTGTGCAGCGGGTGAAACTTGGCCGCATTGGCAATCAGGACCACATCGGAAGCCTCAATCACCCCCTTATATCCCTCGAAGCCGCTGAAACAATGGGCATCGTCCACCTCCACCTGCTCCGGCTTTTGCGCCTTGAGGGCTTCCCGTTTGTTGTGGACCCGATCCAGAAAGTAATCATGCATCGCCACCAGCCGCGCCCCCTTGTCGGCCGTCAGGGCCTGCAAGGCCGCCCCGCTGTTGCGGCCGCCGCAGCCGATCATGCCGACTTTGATGACATCCCCTCCCGCTGCATGGGCAAAACGGGACAGGTCCACAGCCGCCAGCGTGGCGGCGGCGGTGGTGGCGGCGCTGGTGCGTAGAAAGGAACGACGGCTGAGAGAACGTGCGGTTTTCATGGCATTGCGTGTGCCCCTACGTTAACGCATCACCCCGCCATTCCAAGCAAAATCAGTCACAGCCGCTCGCCGGCTCCAGCCGTCGCACCAACCCTTGTTCATCCATCACCGCCACCAAATCCAGCTTGTTCATTTCCAGACAGGCCGCCACATCCCCGGACAGCTCAGGGTGGGCCAACAACTTGCGCCCATTACGGGCAAGCCTCATGGCGGCCAGCAAATCGCTGCGGTGTTGCGCATAAAGCTGCAATGCCACCTGAACGGCATCACTCGCCGCCGCCCGCGGAGCGTCTCGCAACAGCAGCTCGGCCAGGCCGCCTGCCGCCAACACGTCCTCCAGGGCCATCTCTTCAAAGGTCCCCCCGCAGACCAGCAGCACCCGCCCATAAGCCCGCCGCCGCAACTCCTCCGCGACGGCGCGTAAATTAAGGAAGCCCCCCACCAGAATCAGCGGCGCGCGGGCGCAGGCCCTCAAGGCACGAGTCCCATTGGTGGTGGTGCTCACAATCAGGCGGCCCGTCACGCGCTCGGCGGTGTATTCGCGGGGCGAGTTGCCCAAATCAAACTCCACCCCCCCCGTCAGCCCGGCGTGGATCCGCAAGCCGTCCCGCTCCCCGGCCAGCAACACCTCCGGATGCCGCCGCCGCCATGCCAGCGCCTGCGGAATGTCCTCCACCGGCACAATGGCCGTGGCGCCGTTGGCCAACGCCGTCAACATGCTTGAGGTGGCCCGCAATACATCAAAAACCACGCAGGCCGTACCCGAAAGATCCCGCTCCCGCAACGCCTCAAATTCCGCCGGACTGAAGGTGGCATCCAGATATTCCATCATGCGGGCCAGAGCTTAATGAGGCCCTTCCGCCCCTGTCCATGAAGTTCTGCGCGCTTGCCAGCGTGCCTGCAGAAGTTTAGCGTGAGCCTTCCATGGCGTTAAACATCCGGGAAAATGAACCGCTCAGCCGCCATACCACCCTCCGTGTGGGCGGCCCGGCCCGCTTCTGGGCGGAAATCCAATGCCAGACCGACCTCCAGGAGGCAGTCGCCTGGGCACGGCAGGCCGGCCTCCCCCTCTTCGTGCTGGGCGGCGGCAGCAACGTGCTGGCCAGTGACGCCGGTTTCCCCGGCCTCGTGCTGCACATGACCGCTCGCGGCGTCACGATGGCCGAGTCCACGGGCAATCACGTGCGCGTCATTGCTGAAGCCGGCGAGGAGTGGGACGCCCTGGTGGCCCAGGCCGTGGAGAACAACCTGGCCGGCTGGGAAACCATGGCCCTCATTCCCGGCACCCTCGGCGGCGCCGTGGCCGGCAATATTGGCGCCTACGGCACCGAAATCAAGGACACCCTGGAATGGGTCGAAGCCGTGCACCTCCACGACGGAAGGCTGGCCCGCTTGAGCCTGAGCGATTGCCAGATGGCCTACCGCCACAGCTTTTTCAAAACCCCCGCCGGCCGCGCGTGGGTGGTCATGCGCGCCAGTTTCCTTTTGCAAAAAGCCGGGCCTCCCCGCGTGGTTTATCCCGAGGTCCGTGCCCGCCTGTCCCATCCCCATCCCACCCTCGCCGAGGTACGGCAGACCGTCATCCAAATCCGTCAGTCCAAATTGCCCGACTGGAAAACCGTGGGCACGGCCGGCTCTTTTTTCAAAAACCTCCTGCTCCCCGCCGCCGAGTTTCAGCGCCTGCGCTCCCGGTACCCCGACCTGCCGGCCTATCCCGAAGGGGAAGGATGCATCAAGGTGCCGCTGGGGTACATTCTGGATAAAATTTGCGGCCTGCGGGGCTGGGGCCGGGGCAAGGTGCGGCTGCATGAACGCCAGGCCCTGGTGCTCATCAATGAAGGCGGCACCGCGGCCGACATCGTACTCCTGGCCCGGGAAATCGAGGAGCGCGTCCGCGCCATCACCGGCCTTGCCATTGCCTGGGAGGTCGAACCCCTGGGCACGCTGGACTGAGCACGGACGCCAGCCCGTCAAACCCGGAAAAAACCTCGACATCACCCAAGTGCCTATTGATTTTTTGACCAACTCATAGGATGTTATGGCGGGTTGGCTGTCGCGGGTTTGCCCCCGCCCGCAGCCGGCCCGCGTGGCAGCTAGCTAAAGTGAAGCAGGCGGGTATCCCAAAAGCTCCTTTAGACGCTGGACAAACCAGCCAACGCGCCACACTTTATTGAGGTACTATGGCAGATGAATCAATGAGCAATTTCACGCCACGGGCCCAGCAGGTGCTGGCGCTCGCGCGCAAGGAAGCCGACCGGTTCAATCACAACTTTGTGGGAACCGAACACCTCCTCCTTGGCCTGATCAAGCTCGGCCAGGGCGTGGCGGTCAATGTGCTCCAGCGCATGGGGCTGGATTTGGAAACCCTGCGCATGGAGGTCGAAAAACTCGTCGGCACCGGCCCCGACCAAAAGGTGGTGGGCAACATCCCCTACACGCCCCGCGTTAAAAAAGTGCTGGCCCTCGCCAGCAAGGAGGCCAAAGCCCTCAATCACACCTATGTGGGCACCGAGCACATCCTGCTCGGCCTCCTGCGCGAAGGGGATGGTGTGGCCGCCCGCGTCTTGAAAAACCTGGACGTGGATTTGGAACAAACCCGCCAGGAAATCCTCAAAGAGCTGAATCCCGATTTCCAGGGGCAGGAGGAAGCCATGCCGGGTGAAGCCCAGGAAAAAGGCCCCAGCCCCGCCGCCCCGGCTCCGGGCGAGAAAAAAGGCGAGGTGAAAACCCCCGCCCTCAAGGCCTTCGGACGCGACTTGACGGAGATCGCACGGCGCGGCGAGCTGGACCCGGTCATTGGCCGCAAGGCGGAGATCGAGCGCGTGACGCAAATCCTCTGCCGCCGCACCAAAAACAACCCCGTGCTCCTGGGGGAGGCCGGCGTGGGCAAAACCGCCATCGTCGAAGGCCTGGCCCAGGAAATCGCCCGCGGCAACGTGCCGGAGCTGCTGCGCGACAAGCGGGTCATTACCCTCGACCTGGCCCTCATGGTGGCGGGCACCAAATATCGCGGCCAGTTCGAGGAGCGCATCAAGGCGGTCATGGATGAAATCCGCCGCTCCAAAAACGTCATCCTGTTTATTGACGAGTTGCACACCATCGTGGGCGCCGGCTCGGCCGAGGGCACCATGGACGCCTCCAACATCATCAAGCCCGCCCTCAGCCGCGGCGAAATGCAATGCATCGGCGCCACCACCCTGAACGAGTACCGCAAGTACATCGAAAAAGACGCCGCCCTCGAACGGCGCTTCCAGAGCGTCAAGGTCGAGGAACCCTCCATTGAGGATGCCATTCAAATCCTCAAGGGACTGCGTCCCAAATACGAAGAGCATCACAAGGCCGAAATTACCGACGCCGCCATCGAAGCCGCCGTCAAACTCTCGGCGCGGTACATCACCGACCGCTTCCTGCCCGACAAGGCCATTGACTTGATGGACGAAGCCGGCGCCCGCGCCCGCATCGCCGCCATGACCCGCCCGCCGGAGGTCAAGGACCTCGAAACGGAAATCGAGCGGATCAAGGGGCTGAAAGAGGCGGCCATTAAACAGCAGGACTACGAAGGTGCCGCCCGCTTCCGCGACCAGGAAAAACAGGCCAAAGAGAAACTCGAGGCCGTCCTCCTGGCCTGGAAGGCCAACCGCGAGGAAAAACGCGTCAAGGTGGACGAAGACGACATCCTGCAGGTGGTCAGCCGCTGGACGGGCATCCCCCTGCGCCGCATGGAGGAGGGCGAAGCCCAGCGCCTCCTGCACATGGAGGAAGAGATGTCCAAGGTGGTCATTGGCCAGCGCGAAGCCGTGGCGGCCGTCTGCAAGGCCCTGCGCCGCTCCCGCGCCTCGCTCAAGGACCCCAAACGGCCCATCGGCACGTTCGCCCTGCTGGGCCCCACCGGCGTGGGCAAAACGCTCCTGGCCAAAACCCTGGCCGAATCCATGTTTGGCGACGCCAAGGCGCTCATTCAGCTCGACATGAGCGAATACATGGAGAAATTCACCGTCTCCCGCCTGGTGGGCTCCCCGCCAGGCTATGTGGGCTATGAGGAGGGCGGCCAGCTCACCGAGCAGGTCCGCCGCCGCCCCTATTCGGTCGTGCTGTTTGACGAGATCGAAAAGGCCCATCCCGACGTGATGAACATGCTCCTCCAGATCCTCGAGGAGGGCAAACTCACCGACAGCGTCGGCCGGGTGGTCAACTTCCGCAACACCATTGTGCTGCTCACCTCCAATGTGGGCGCGGAAACCATCCGCAAAAATTCCACGCTCGGTTTCTCGCCCATCAGTGATGAAACCAGCTACGAAAAAATGCGCGAGAAAATCATGGACGAGGCCAAACGCCTCTTCCGCCCGGAATTCCTCAACCGCCTGGACGACATCATCGTGTTCCGCTCGCTCACCAAGCCGGACCTGATCGCCATTCTTGACCTGGAGATCAACAAGGTTTGCGAGCGGCTCAAACACCGCAATTTCACCTTGCGCCTGGACGAAAAAGCCAAGGACTTCCTCGTGGAAAAGGGCTACGACCCGCAATACGGCGCCCGGCCCATGCGCCGCGCCGTGGAGCGGTACCTCGAAGACCCCCTGGCCGAGGAGATTCTCAAAGGCTCCTTCCACGACGGCGAACCCATCCTGGTCACCGTCGAGGGCGATAAGCTGCACTTCTCACAAACTGCGCCCGCCGCCGGCAGCCCCGGCGCCCTGGCATGAGTCCGGTGCAGCGATTGCCAGCCCACTTGAAGGCTCCCGCCTGAATAAGCGGGAGCCTTTTTTTGTCTAATCGGTAGAAGATAAAATAATGTTGTGGAAATGGCCCCACAGCCCTTGTTAGGATGAGCGGATATGAAACAATTTGAAGTTATGCATGCCAATCACGAGTCGAACTTTAACCGGCGCGACTTCCTGCGCGGCACCTCCTTTGCCACGGTGGCCGCGCTCATGGGCGGCGTGCGGCTCATGGCCGCCGATGCCCCGGCCGGCCAGGAGGCTCCTAAGGTAAAAAAACCGCCGGTGCCCTGTGGCATTATCGGCCTGGGCGCCCAGGGCCGCGAAATCATGACCGCCCTCAACCGCCTGCCCAACGCCCCCATTGCGGGCATTTGCGACACCTACGCGCCCATGATTAAACGCGCCGCCCAGCTCGCCCCCAATGCCAAATCTTATAACAACTACCAGGAGTTGCTGGCGGACAAATCCATCAAGGCCGTCTTTGTCGCCACCCCCACCCATAAACACCGGGAAATCGTGGAAGCGGCGCTGGCCGCAGGCAAGCACGTCTATTGCGAGGCCCCGCTGGCCCATACCGTGGACGATGCCCGGGCCATTGCCGCTGCCGCCAAAAAACGCCCGCACCTGAACTTCCAGGCCGGTCTCCAACGCCGCGCTGATCCCCAAAATCCCTTCACCCTGAAATACCTCCGCGCCGGCGCCGCTGGCAATTTTGTGCGCGCGCGCGCCCAGTGGGCCCAGAAAACCTCCTGGCGCCGCTCCGCGCCCAACCCCGAGCGCGAGAAGGAGCTTAATTGGCGGCTCTACAACGACACTTCCCTCGGCTTGGTGGGCGAGGAGGGCATCCATATCATGGACCACATCACCTGGTTCCTCGGCATGCGGCCCAAGTCCATCCAGGGCCATGGGGGCCTCCTATACTGGAACAAAGACAACGATGACCGGGAAGTGTATGATACCGTCCAGGCCGTCATTGAATTCCCCAACAAGGTTTTCTTCACCTTCGACCTCGGCCTGGTCAACTCCTTCGAGGGCTCCTATGGCATCCTCTACGGCACCGATGCCGCCGTTCTGCTCCGCGACAACAGCGCGTGGATGTTCAAGGAAGCCGATGCCCCGCTGCTCGGCTGGGAGGTCTATTGCCAGAAGGAGGATGGCGTGGTGTACAAGGAAGTGGGGTTGTCCATGCGCATGGACAACACCAAGATCCTCAAGGATGCCGTGGTCAATGAGCCGTACATCGCCACCTCCATGCTGAAGTCGGTGGAGGCCTTCATCGGCAATACCAACACCCTCAGCGCCGCCATGGAAGACTTCGAGATGATGGGCGGCGAATTGAAGGACACCAAGGCTGTCGAGGAATACCGCAACAGCGATTCCCTCAAGAAGGCCTGGCTCGCCGCCGCCGACTGGTCCGAAGGCCTCATGGCCACCGTCATGGCCATCAAGGCCAACGAAGCCATCGTCAAAGGCGAGAAAATCACTTTCAGCAAAGAATGGTTCCAGGTGTGAACCTGACCGACCACAAACCTTTAACCTTAAAACACACTAGAAAGGAAAAACGACATGAAACGCATGAACATCGTCCTGCTCACCGGTTGGGCCTTGCTGGCCGCGCTCACGGTCTCGGCGCAATCCCTGACCCGCTTCACCAGCACCCCCGGCAGCAAGGTGACCATTGATGGCACTTCCAACATCCATGACTGGACCGTCGAAGGCAACGTCATCGCCGGTTACTTCGACGTGGACAAGGCGGCCCTCCAGAAAGGCGCCCCCGGCACTCTCAAAGCCGCTGTGGCCGTCAAAATCACCGTCCGCTCCCTCAAGAGCGGCAAGGAGAAAATGGATGAAGTGATGCAGGAGCACATGAAGGCCGATCAATTCCAGTTCATCGAATACAAACTCGGCGAATTGAAGGTCGTCAAGGGCAGCCTCGAAAAAGGCCTCGAATGCGAATCCACCGGTGAGCTGACCGTCTCCGGTGTCACCAAGAAAATTACGCTGCCCGTCACCATCACCAAGGTGGACGACGAGAAAATCAAGATTGTCAGCCCCAAGGTCAACTTGAAGATGACCGACTTCGGCATCAAACCGCCCGAACCCAAGCTCGCCATGGGATTGATCAAGACCGGCGACGACGTGAAGGTCGGCGTGGAATGGATGCTCAAGGAGCGGAAGGAGTAGCCCTGAGCCAAACCTTTCCCGCTTTGCCGCGAAGGCCTTGCCGCCCTCGCGGTTTTTTATTTCCCCCCGCGGGAGGGACGCCGCAGACCCAGTTTCTGCATCCGCGAAGCCAGCGTCGTCGGCTTGATCCCCAGCAGAGCCGCCGCCCCCCGCGGCCCATGCACCCGCCAGCCCGTGGCCTCCAGCGCCGCCCGTAAATTTTCCCGCTCCAGCTCCCGCATCTGCGCCTCGGTCAAAATCCCCCTCGCTCCCGAGCGGACGGGCACGGCACCCGCTGGCTGGGGTGCGGCCACCTCCAGCTCCGTCCCCGGCAAATCCAGAGCCAGCCGCCCACCGCGCGCCAGAATCACCGCCCGCTCAATGACATTTTGCAGCTCCCGCACATTGCCCGGCCAGTCGTAACTCTGCAGGCGCATAACATCCGCCGCGCTCAACGGCGGCTCGGCCATCCCCAAACGTCGGGCCGCCAAACGTAAAAAGTGGGATGCCAATAGTGGGATATCCTCCAATCGCTCCCGCAACGGCGGCACCTGGATGGGAAATACGTTCAGGCGATAAAACAAATCCGCCCTGAACCGCCCCGCCGCCACTTCCGCCTCCAGATTTCGGTTGGTCGCCGCCAGAATCCGCACATCCACCGTCCGCGTGCGATCCTCCCCCAGGCGCTCGTACTGACCTTCCTGCAACACCCGCAAAAACTTGCCCTGCAGTTCCAGCGGGATTTCCCCCACCTCGTCCAGAAATAAGGTGCCACCGTCCGCCGCCTCAAACCGCCCTGCCCTTTCTTTCAAGGCGCCGGTGAAGGCCCCTTTGGCATGGCCAAAAAATTCGCTCTCAAACAGCTCCCGGGGCACCGCCGCGCAGTTGACCCGAATCAAAGGACGCCCCGCCCGACGGCTGCGCCGATGCACCTCCCGCGCCACCAGCTCCTTGCCCGTGCCAGACTCTCCCAGAATCAATACGGTGGCCTCCGTGGGAGCCACCAGCTCGATCCGGCGCAGGACCTGGTGCAAGGCGCGGCTCTGCCCCACCAGCTCCCCAAAACTCCGCGCCTCCCGCAGCTCCTCCTGTAAATAGGTGTTCTCCAGCTCCAACTGCGCCCGCAACCGCTCAATCTCCTCAAACGCCCGCGCATTCACCAGCGCCACGGCAATCTGATCCGCAAAAATCCGCAGCCAGGCCGGCCCCAGCTCGGGCGTCGGAATCCGCGTAAAAATGGCCAGCACGCCCAGCACCTCGTCATGATGCAGCACGGGCTGGCCGTTGAAGCCGTGAATCCCCTCCAAAATCGCCCACTCCGGCCGCTCCAGCCACCCAGCATCCTCCGCCAAATCCTTCACCACCAACGCCCGCCCGCTCTCGCCAATCTGCCCAATCTTGCCCCAACCCAGGGGGATCCGCTGGTAGTCGCCATCCAATCGCGCCCAATCAATCGGATCAGTGTAGGGCCGCCCCGCACTGGCCACCAGATGCAAACACCGGCTCGGATTGCCACATTCCTGACGCAATCGGCAACGCCCGCAACGATCCCCCTTGTCCACCAGCCAGATCCTAGCCAGGGCCACATGCGGACGCTCCGCCATCAACGTCACCACCCGCCGCATCAACTGATCCACCGACCGAATCTGCGCCATCTCCAGCAGCCGCTCGCGCAGCGAGTCAAACTCTGGCTGATAGTCCGCGCCAAGTCTCAGGGTATGCATGAAATGTTAAAACCTTTAATCCCCGTCATCCTTCATGGGTAATACCCACCCAAGCCACCACCCTCCCAGCAACCCGCCGTGTTTGCTTGCAAGCACCTATCCAAACCCCACGGACGATACCACCCTTCTGAACAGATTCAACGATATTTCGTAAATAAAAATGCACATGACTACGAAAAGCCGTATATTACGATATTTCGTTGTTTTCATTTTTGTTGTTATTTTATGAAAATCATTGCAGGAAAGTTATTTAACAATAATTTCTCCTTTGGCATCCTTCCTGCCTATCCCCCCAACTGCGGTTGCTGGTTACTGGTCCGTAAACCGCAGCATTGAACATACGAAATCTGTTTGACATTATGAACTGCACCTTTGCCATGAGAATGAAAGTCACCGTCGCTGATGACGCGGAAAAGCTCTACGTGCATCAGCTCTTTGCACTTTGCGATTTTTTGACGGTGCGTGCCCTCAACCCGTTCTTCGCCCGCCATGGGGTCACTTGGGACGAGCAGTTTGCCGAGTTCTTTGTCCCCGCCCCCGGCAGCAATCCGTATGATCCAACCGGCATCATTCACTTCTTCCCCCCGGCCATGTTTGCCGGGCAGTTGGGCGAATTGGAAAACGCCATCCGCGACGCCCTCAAGGAGGTCCGCATCATCGCCGGCCCCTTTGAGCCTGAGTATTTCCCGGATGGCCGCACTGTGAAGCTCATGCGCATTCCCATCCTGACCAACCCCAATGCCAACAGCGGCCCTCCGGAAGTGGTCATGTCCGACATCGCCGCCCACCTGGTGCTGCGGGATGTGTTGGGCTTCACCAAAAAACAGGGGGTCTATGAGATGGATACCGCGGAACTGTTGCGCCGCGTGGAGGAGGTGACCGAGGAAAAAGTTCTGCAATGCGCCTCCAGCCCGCTGCGCGACCCCAACGCCCCGCGCGGCGTGCGCCGCATGGCCAGTCCGGTGGTGGCAAGCATGATTCATCGGTGCCTGGGCGAGTTGCGCAACTTCGCCAACTGGGCCCTGGCGCATCATCATGCCCGCGTGCGAGTGTCTTGAATCCGTGCCCGGCTTGCCGGTCATCAGGCTACGACAAACCGCGCTTCTACCGCACAGGAAGCGCGGTTTTTTTGAATAAGCCGGGGCCGGGACAAGTCCAAACTGCACACGCCTTGTCACGGAACCGTTGCTTTACAACCGGTGCGGGGGATGTTGAACTGTCCGCCAGTTCGCCCTGTGGAAAAGCCATGCCGTCGAAACCCGGCTGGGAGCAACAGCGCTTGTGTCAGGCGCGCGGGGAACAAGGGCAGAGAACATCAATATGAAGTCTGAAATTGAAGATTTGAATCGCACCATTCAGGGGCTGCATCCCCTGATCGAGAACATCCGCCAGCAAATCGCCAAGGTCATCATCGGCCAGCAACACATGATTGACCGCATGTTGGTGGGGCTCCTGGCCAACGGGCACATCCTGCTGGAAGGCGTGCCCGGGCTGGCCAAAACCGCCGCCATCACCGCCCTGGCTCAATGCATTCACGGCCAGTTTCAACGCATTCAATTCACGCCCGACCTCCTGCCCAGTGATTTGATCGGCAACCTGATTTACGTGCCCAAGGACGGCTCGTACATCACCAAGAAAGGTCCCATCTTCGCCAATTTCGTGCTGGCCGACGAAATCAACCGCGCTCCGGCCAAGGTGCAAAGCGCCCTGCTTGAAGCCATGCAGGAGCGGCAGGTGACCATCGGCGAAACCTCCCACCCCCTCCCCTCCCCCTTCCTCGTCATGGCCACGCAGAATCCCATCGAGCAGGAAGGCACCTACGCACTGCCCGAAGCGCAGGTGGACCGTTTCATGCTCAAGGTGGTGGTGACCTATCCGAACGAGGAGGAGGAAAAGAAAATCATGCACCTGGCGGCCAAAACATACCGCCTGCCCCCCCTGGCGCCGGTCATTGAGCCGGAGAAAATCCTCGAGATGCGCAAGCTGGTGGATCAAATCCACGTGGACGACCAGATCACCGAGTACATCATCCGCCTGGTGTTTGCCACCCGGCAGCCGGCCAAATATGCGCCCCCGCTGACCGGGAAGATTCGTTTTGGCGGCTCGCCGCGCGCCACCATCTACCTCAACCTGGCCGCCCGCGCCGTGGCGTTTCTCAACGGCCGCGGTTACGTCACCCCGCAGGATGTAAAAACCATCGCCATGGATGTCCTGCGGCACCGGGTCATCACCACCTTTGAGGCGGAAGCCGATGAAGTGACCAGCGAGCACATCGTGCAACACCTCCTGGATCACATCCCCGTGCCATGATCCCCCGCGAATGGCTGCGCAAAATCCGCCGCATTGAATTGCGCACCACCCTCCTGGTGGAAAACCTCATGGCGGGACAGTATCGCTCGGTCTTCAAGGGCCGCGGGATGGACTTCGACGAAGTCCGCCCCTACGAGGCGGGCGACGAGGTGCGGCGCATTGACTGGAACGTCACGGCCCGCACCGGCATCGTGCACATCAAGAAATACATTGAGGAGCGCGAGCTGACGGTGTTGCTGGTGGTGGACGTCAGCGCCAGCGGCAATCTGGGCTCCACCCACCAGAGCAAACGCGAAACCGCCGCCGAGCTGGCCGCGGTTCTCGCCTTCAGCGCCGTGCTGAACAACGATAAAGTGGGGCTGCTGCTCTTCTCTGACCGCACGGAACGTTACCTCAGCCCGCGCAAAGGCCGCCAGCACGTCCTGGCCATGATTGACCTTATCCTCACCTACCGCCCCAAAAGCCAGCGCACAAACATCGCCGCCGCGCTCAACCGCGTCTTTCACGCCCACTCCCGCAAAGCTGTCATTTTCCTGATTTCGGATTTCATGGATCAAAATTATGAACGGGCGCTCAAGGTGGTGGGACGCAAACATGATCTAATCGCCGTGCCAATCCTGGACCCGGTGGAGCGCGAGCTGCCGGACATCGGCTGGGTGGCGTTTGAAGACGCCGAAACCGGCGAGGTGGTGGAACTGAACACCGCGGAACCCGAAACACGCGCCTGGTTTGCCCAAAATGCCCTCAAGCTGCGGGAGCGCACCCGTGAGCACCTCCGGCGCGCCGGTCTGGACTCCATTGAGGTGGAAACCGACCGGCCCTACCTGCGCTCCTTAACCCGTTTTTTCCACACCCGCTACCATCGGATGCACCCCTGATGCCACCCGCCGTCCCCCATCCAGATTCCGCCTGCAGGCCCCAGAGACCTGGCCGCTGCACCTTTAATTGGCGCACATGACCCATACCAACATCATTGATGATTTGCAGTTGCTGGAGCCGCCCGGCCCGCTCCCCTTGTGGCTGCAAATCCTCATGGGCGCCGTCGCCGCCGGACTGTTGGTTTATCTGATCTGGCGACGCCGCCGGCAGCAGCGTCTCGCCCTCGCCCCCGAAGTTGAGGCCCAGCAGGCCCTGGAAGATGCCCTGGAGGAGCTGGAAAAGGCGCATCGGCAGCTTAGCCGGGAAAACTGCCGCCCCTACGCCATCTGCGTCTCAGGCATCGTGCGCCGCTACATCGAGCGTCGCTTCAATATCCACGCCCCGCGCCGTTCGACGGAGGAATTCCTCGCCGAGGCCCGCAACGCCCCCGAACTGGCGCCCGCGCACCAGGAAAAATTGGGGCAATTCCTGAAATGCTGTGATTTTCTTAAATTCGCCCGCGGCACGGCGGAAGTGGATGAACTGGAGCTGCTCCACCAGGCGGCGGTGATTTTTGTGACCGAGACCCAATTCAAGCCCTTGACCCCGGCCGAGCAGCAGGCCCGCCGCGCCGCCGACGCCAACGCCCCCGCCGCCACGCCAGCGCCCAACCCGGAGGTGCGCCCATGAAAGAGCTGCAGCCGTGGTTGGAGACCTTCCGCTTTGAATCCGCGTGGCTGCTGCCGCTGTTGTTGCTGGTGCCCTTGTGGGCCTGGCTCCGCGGCCGCTGGGCCCCCATTGCCGCGGTGCCCTTCTCCACCGGTGAACTGCTCAAACCCGCCGCCCAAAGCACCCGTTTCCGCCATGGCCGGTGGCTTTGGTGGTTTCGTTTGCTGGCGCTGACGCTGCTGATCCTCGCCCTGGCGCGCCCGCAGGTCGAAAAAGGCATGAAAGATGTCGAGGCCAAAGGCATCAATATCATGCTGGTGCTGGATTTCTCCAGCACCATGAACAAGCGCGACTTCACCATGGACGGCCGCAAGGTGACCCGCGCCCAGGCCCTGATCAAGGTCATCAGCGAGTTTATGCGCGCCCGCCCCAAAGACCGGCTCGGTCTGGTGCGCTTCGATGCGGAGGCCTTCCTCGTCAGTCCCCTGACGCTCGATCATGATTACCTGATTCAACGCATTGCCACCGAGAAAAACGGGCGCGGCACCGCCCCCGGCTCCGGCGTGCTCATTGCCACCGAGCACCTCCTGCCCGCCACCAACCAGACCAAGGTGATCATCCTGGTCAGCGACGCCGAGCAGGTGAATCAGGGTCCACCGCCCAAGGAAGTGGCCCGCGCCATCGCGCCGCTGGGCGTCCGGGTACATGTGATTCAAATCATTGATTTCAGGGAGATGGCCACGGTGAATCTCGCGCAAAATGAAATGGCCCAAATGGCCAGGCTCACCGGCGGCCAGGTCTTCCAGGTGGCCGATTTCTCCGGCCTGCGCAGCGTGTATCAGCAGATTGACCTGCTGGAAAAGGCCAGCTTCAAGGAAGGCCAGCAGCGGATCTATCGTGAGCTCGCCCCGTGGCTGATGGCCGCCGCCGCGGCGCTGCTGCTGCTGGAGTTTGTCCTGGCTCATACCTTATGGCGGAGGCTACCTTAAAATTCGCCGAGCCGTACTGGCTCCTATTGTTGCCCGTGGTCCTACCGGCCGCCGTCTGGCTGTGGCGGTGGGCGGCGGCACGGCGGCGCGCCTTGTTAAGCCGCGTCATGGCGCCCCGCCTGCAACAACAATTCCTGCAGGCCGTCAACTATACCCGCCGCCGGCAAAAGCTCGTCTTCCTGCTGGGTGGCCTCACCCTACTCATTATTGCCCTGGCCCGCCCCATGCTCGGCAACCGCGAAGTCCGCGTCGAGCTGCCCGGCATTGACTACTTCATCGCGCTGGACATCTCCCGCAGCATGCTCGCCGAGGACGCCGCCGGGACCAACCGCCTCACCGCCGCCAAGCGCGCCCTGACCCAGTTGCTGCGTCTGCCTTCCGGTGACCGGGTGGGTTTGATTGCGTTTGCCGGGGAAGCCTTCCTCATTTCGCCCATTTCCCAGGACCACGGCGCCATCGAGCGATCTCTCCTGGCCCTCACCACCACCTCCGTTTCCAAGCCCGGCACCGACATTGCGGCCGCCATCGAGCTGGCTTTGAAATCCTTCGAGGCCAAACAGGAAGCCGGCAAGGCCATCCTGATCGTCTCCGACGGGGAGGAATTGCAGGGCGATGCCATCCTTGCCGCCCGCCAGGCGGCGCAACAGAAAGTGGCCATTTTCACCCTGGGCGTGGGCAGTGCCGCCGGCGCGCGCATTCCCGATCGTACCTGGGGCCAACCGCTGCGATTCGCCAAAACCGAGTTTGGCCGGGAGGTGGTCTCGCGCATGAACGAGCGCGTGCTGCAACAGGTGGCCGCCGCGGGCCGGGGCGCCTATGCCCGCCTGGAAGATCAGCAGGGGAAAGCCTTGCTGGAGCTTTACGAGCAACATCTCAAGCGCCTGCCCAAGGGTACGCACGTCCGCAAATCCACCGATCCGCAGGACATCTATCAAATCCCGCTCGCCCTGGGCCTCCTGCTGCTCTTAATTGAGGGGTTGCTAAACGAACGGCGTCGGGTAACTTAATTCCATATCCCATGAAAGCGCACACCATAGCGGGGGCGGTTCTAAGTCTAAGCGGCTGGCTGGCCGTGGCGGGCATGGCCGCAACCCCCGACCTCGGCGCGGCCCGCCGGGCGCTGAAGGCCAACCAGCCGGAGCAGGCGGCCGCCGTTCTGCGTGAGTTGCGCGCCCAGCAACCCGGCGATCCCTGGCTGCAATACAATGAGGGGGTGGCCGCGTACGCAGCCCGGGATTTTGAGCGGGCCGATCAGCTCTGGCAGGAGCTGGCCACGCGCGATCTGCCGCCCAAACTGCGGGACCGCGTCTGGGTGCAGATCGGCAACGTCTCCTTCCGGCGCGGCGAGCCGCTGGAACAAACCGACCCCCAAACCACCCTGCAGCTCTGGGAGCAAAGCCGCGAATCCTACCGCATTTACCTGGTCAATGAGCCGAAAGACAAGGTGGTGCGGCACAACTTGAAGGTGGTGGAGCTGCGCCTGGCCCGGTTGCACGCGCGCCTGGCGGCGGACCTGCTGCGGGAGGCCCGCAAACAGAGCCCGATCGAGAAACAGATTCAGCTCATGCAGGCCGCGTTGGACCACCAGCGCACCGCCGAGCATCTGGACCCGGAAAACCCGGAGCGCCGCCAGGAACGCGCAGAAACAGAAAAGCAACTGGCGGAGAAGTTCACGCAAAAAGCCGAGCGCCAGGAACAGAAAGCCGATGCCACGCTGGCCAAAAGCAATCCCCCTTCCTGGGAGCGCCAGCAGGCCATGAAGGAATTGCGCAAGGCGCTGTCCGATTTCCAGGAGGCCAAGTCCCTGGACCCGCAAAACCAGCAGGCCGCCCAGGGCGAGCAGCGCGTGCAGGAAAAGCTGGCTCAACTGCTTGCCATGGAAGGCCGGCAGCTCCAACAGGAGGCGCAGCAAACCGCCCGCCACAATCCCGATGAAGCCATTAACAAGTATGAACAAGCCCTGGAGAAATACGAGGAATCATTGGAATTGAACCGCAACAACGAAATGGCGCAGCAGGGCGCCGAAGAGGTCAAAGAGGCGCTGGAAAACCTCCACATGCAACGCGGCGATCAACAAGCCCAGGAGGGTGAACGCCAGCAACAACGCGATCTCGCCCAGGCCACGCAGCAAATGCTCAGCGCCCTGCGGCATTATCAGGAAGCCCTGGAGATCAACCCTGAAAATACCGCCGCTCCTCCCAAGATCGCCGCCCTGCAGAAGAAATTGCCTGCCCTGTTGAACGAGCTGGGCGAGCGCGAGCGCCAGCGCGGCGCCCAGGAGGAGGCCAAATCCCTCGAAAGCGCCATCGCCCACATGGAAAAAGCCGCCACCAGTTTTCAGCGCTCCCAGGAAGTGCAGCCTGAGAACAATGAACAGGCCCGCATGGGCGAGGAACAGGCCCGGCAGGAGCTGGCCCGCATGCGCCAGCAACTGGCCGCCCGCAATCCGCATAAACCCGATCCCCAGCAAAAAAGTGAACAACCTGCGCGCGAACAACAGGAGAGTTTCTGGTCCCTGCTGCATCAGGTCAAAGACGAAGACAAACAGCGCGAATACGAACAAGCCCGCCGCGCTCCCACCGAAGCCTACACGCCCGACCAAAACCGGATTTTCAAGAATTGGTGACGGGTTCAGGAGCGGCTGGCGGCTCCCATTCTGTATATGCAAAAGCCAGCCCCTACCCCCACTCCGGCCGGCCCAGTTCTAGTGCGCCACGAAGCGCAGGCCCCCCGGGAGCGCAGCGCCTGCGGCTGGCGCTGCCGTTTGATTAGCCGCGAGGACGCCGCCCTCGCACCAGCCGCCTGGGCCCATGCCGTGGACATTGACGGCGCCAAACTTCACTATCACTTGCGCTCAACGGAGCTGTATTACGTCCTGGAGGGTAGCGGCGCGGTGATTCTCGACGGGGTGGAACATCCCGTCGCCCAGGGCTCCCTGCTGCACATCCCGCCGGGAGTGGTTCACGGCGCGCGCGGGCGCATGCGGGTGCTGGTCATCGGCATCCCGGACATTGCCGACGACGACTACTTTGAGCCTCCGGCAGCTCCTTCCCCCTCTGTTCCTGAATGATTCAGGGTATCCCGCCCGGCGGTCAGGCCAGGCCGGCGGACGTGGTTCTTGTGAAAATCGGCAGACTTGCTAAACTGCCCCCATGGACAGCCGCAAAATCTTGCTGGTTTCCGCCGCCCTCAACGTGCTTCTGGCCGGAGCCTTGGTGTACCTTTGGCAGCGCCCCGCCGCCGCTCCCCCGCCGCAAGTCATCAAGGAAACCGTCACCAATGTGGTGGTGCGCGGCGTCGTGCGGCCTGGCCTTTCCACCACCAACCTTTCCGGCCTCATCACCAACATCTGGCGCGTGGTGGAGTCGGCCGACTACCGCACCTACATCGCCAACCTGCGGGCCATCGGCTGCCCTGAGGAAACCATCCGCGACATCATCATCACCGACATCAACAAGCTCTATGCCCAAAAGCAGCAGGCCATCAACCCTTACTTCAAATCCAACCAATACTGGCTGGCCGGAGCCACGGCGGTCACTCCCGCCCAGGCCCGGGAATTCCAGCGTCAGTTGCGCCAGTTGGAGAAGGAAAAACGCGATCTGGTCCGCAATCTTCTGGGCGTGGATTACCAATCCGAAATGGCCCGCCAAAATCCCTATCTCCAACTGCAGGACCGGCAACTGGCCTTCCTCCCCGAGGCCAAGCGGGCGCGCATCCGCCAGATTCAGGAAAAATACAATGACCTGCGCGAGGACTTCGCCCTGCAACACGAGGGTCCGTTGACGGCGGAGCAGCGCACCCAGTTGGAAACCTGGCAGACCCAGCAGGAACAGGAAATCCGGGCCCTGCTCACCCCGGACGAGCTACGCGAGTATGACCTGCGCGTCTCCCCCGTGGGCCTCGAACTCCAGACCCGCATGACGGCCTTCAGCGGCGCCAGCGAGGAAAACTACCGGCAGGTCTTTGCCATCGAGCAACGCTATCAGGAACAGCTCAAAACCCTTCAAGCCGCCGGCGCCTTGACCCCCGAGGCCCGGCAGAATCTTGAGCGCCAGCGCGAGATTGAGCTGAAAAACGCACTGGGCGAGCGCTATCAAGAATATGAACGCACCCGCGACCCCGCCTATCGCGAAATCTACCAGGCCTTCCAGCAGCTCAAGTTGCCCACCCAGACGGCCTCCACCGTGCACGACCTCAAGCAGGCTGCCGAGGAGCAGTACCGGCAGCTCGTCACCCATCCCGGCCTCACCGCCGAGCAAATGGCCGCCGGCGCCCAGGCGCTGCGGGCGGAAGTCGAGCGCACCATGCGGGAAGTCATGGGCGAGACCGCCTATCAGGAATACCTGCGCCGGGGCGGCTACTGGGTGGAGCGCCTCAGCGCCGTGCCCGTGAATTCAAATCCCCCCGCCCCGCCTACGGTTCCACAATAACCTTCAGCAAACCCGGCTCCCGCTGATACAGCCGCTCAAACCACTGCGGCGCAGCCTCCAGGGGGATGCGCGCTGAAATGAGCGGCGCCACTTTGATAGCCCCCCTTCGCAAAAGCTCCAGGCAGGCCGGATACTCCCCCTGCGAGGCGCACGAGCCGTAAAGCGTCAGCTCCCGCGTGACCACCGCCTGCAAGGGCAATTCAATGTTGGGCGTGACGTTGCCCACCAATCCCAACGCGCCCCCCTTGCGCAAACAACGAATGGCCAGTTGCACGGGAGCCGCCGCCCCCACCGCCTCCACGGCCACATCCGCGCCACGCCCGCCGGTCATCGCCGCCACTTTCGCCGCAGCCTCAGGATCGCGGGCATCCAGCCCGGCATCCGCCCCCAATTCCTGCGCCAAAGCCAGCTTGCGCGGCTCCACATCCACGGCCATGATGCGTCCGCAACCGGCCAGGCGCAGCGCCTGCACCACCAGCAACCCGATCATGCCCGTCCCCACCACCACTGCCGCATCGCCCAGGCGCACCGGCAGGCGATTGACCGCGTGCACCGCGATCGAAACCGGCTCCACCATCGCCGCCTCCACAAAGGATAATTCCTCCGGCAGCGCCACCACCGTCCGCTCGGGCACCACCACATACTCCGCCAGCGCCCCGTGCCGCCGGTATTCGCCGCAGGACACCCCCAGCACCTGCCGCCGGTCACACAAATTCACCTGGCCGGCCCGGCAGAAGGCGCATTCGCCGCAATACACCGTGGAATCAAACGTCACCCGGTCACCCGGCCGAAAGCGGGTCACCGCCGTCCCCACCGCCTCCACCACGCCCGCAGCCTCATGCCCCATGATCAGGGGCGGAATGCGCCGGCCACTGCTGCCATCATAGCCGTGCACGTCGCTCCCGCAGATGCCGCACGCCCGCACCCGCACCAGAAGTTCATCCGCGCCGGGCGCGGGGGCCGGGAAATCTGTAACCTCCAGCCGCCGGTATTCCGTCAGTAATAATGCCTTCATGCGCAGGCGCATGATAAGCCCGGCTTCCGCGGCCTTGTCGAGCGCCAAAGCGTGCCGCCGGGATTGACGAGGTGGATAAATTGGGCTAATGTGATGGTGAGATTTGCATCTATGATCCATCGCGTGCAGCGGAGCGCTGCTTTCACGCTCATCGAACTGCTGGTTGTCATCGCCATCATTGCCATCCTCGCCGCCCTCCTGCTGCCGTCGCTGGCCCAGGCCAAAAACCGGGCCAAGCGCATTGATTGCAGCAATCGCCTGCGCCAGATTGGCATTGGCTGGCGCATCTGGGCCGGCGATAACAACGGCCGCTTCCCCTGGCACCTTAAAGTCGCCGACGGCGGCAGCCAGGACTCCGACATGTGGGTTGACCACTTCCGCGTGGCTTCCAACCAACTGGCCAATACCCGTCTGCTCGTCTGCCCGGAAGATGTGGACAAGGTGCCGGAAATGCGCTGGGACTACCTCATGGGCGACAAGGATGTCAGTTACTTTGTCGGCACCACGGCTGAAGAAACCAAGCCCCAGAGCATCTTGAGCGGCGACCACAACGTCACTGGCGGCGGCGGTTACCTCGATTTGATGTGGAACGAAGCCTACGGCACCTCCATTGATGCGGCGTGGGACAAGCGTGTCCACAATGAGAAAGGCAACCTCCTTCTCAGCGACGGCAGCGTGCACCTGATGCGCACCGATCGCCTGCGCGAGCAGATCAGCAACGCCCTGGCCAGCGGCGTGACCAACGTCGTGTTTGCCCGCCCACGCGCGCCTTTCTAAACCCGTTGCCGGCTAGGAAGTTTGTCATGGGCAATTCCCGGGGCATAAACATCGCCGCGCTCACCTTGACGGCGCTCTCTCTGGCCTGGCTACTGTGGTTCTTCCGCACTCCGCACCCCGACTTCGACCCGCGCCCTCATCAGGCTCTGGGCCAGGTCATGGCCGAAGAAGCCCTGCCCCTCCTCGGCCCCAAGGGCCGCATTCTTCTCTTTGTCCGGGATTATCAAAGCTTTGAAGTCCCAGCCGCCCAAACGCAAGCCGAGTCCTTTTGCGCCGCCCTCCACGCCGCCGGCAAGACCGTGGCCGTGACCAACCTCATCAAACTGGACCCCCTGCGCTCCACCGGATTGACCGCAGACGCCTTTCTCGATGCCGTGCGCCGCGCCAAAACAGGGGACGTGGTGGTGCTTTTTCTGCGCCCGCCGGAATTGAACGCCGAGCAAATGCAACTGGCCGCCCGCCAGGCCGGGCGGGTGGTGGCCCTTTGCACCGGCAGCACCCCGCAGCAAATCCCACTCCGGGAAATGCTGCTCCAGGGCGTCCTGCACAAAGCCATTGTAAATCAAACCTGGCAGAAACCCGCCCCCCAGGCCACCGCCTCCGCCAGGCAATGGTTTGAGGCCTGGTACGAGGTGTGGTCGAAGGAAAAAATTGCTGCCGCAGCCTCCTCCCCATGAAGCGGCCCTTCCACATGCCCGCCCACAGCCAACGGGGCCTGACCCGGACCGACGCCCTGGTCATGGTCGCCCTCCTCATGCTGCTGGCGGCCATTCTGCTGCCGCTGGGGACACGCTTGCGCGAGCGCTCCCGCGAAATCCAGTGCCATGCCAACCTCAAACAAATCGCGGCAGCGCTGGCCTTCTATGCCGCCGCCAACCAGGACTCCCTCCCCGCCATGACCTACAACAAGCCCCCCGGGGGCTGGTGGTGGTACAAAGAACAAATCAAGCCGGGAGGAAACCCCAACAGCCCGCCCTCACGCGATAAAACTTTTGCCTGTCCCTCCGACCGGGGCTACGAGGGGTTAAGCGATGAGGCCATCCCTTTCTGCCAGAGCGCCAAGCATGCCTACAACAGTTATGTGTTCAACGGCGTCAATCTGCCCGGACTCCCCAACATTGCCGGCCGCAAAATAAGCAGCGTCCGCTTCCCCGAGCGCACGTTGTTGGTCATGGAATGGACGGCCCACGCTCCGCTTTCGTGGCATAAAAGCCGCACCGGCAGCCGCAACGCCCCCTTCTACAACAACGCGGAAAGCGTGGTGGCCTTTGTGGATGGCCACGTGAAACGCATCAAGATTTACTACGACGGCATGAACCCCGCCTACACCCGCGACCCGATCCCCGGTTATGAATACAAGTTTAGTGGCGATTAAGCGCGCGCGCCCCCGTCTCTGGCCGCTGCTGGCGCTGGCGGCGCTGGTCCTGACGCTGCCGGCCGCCGGCCAGATCACCTCCACCCCCTGGAAACCCATCTTCAAGGGCATTGACCTGGCCTACGGCACCAATGCCGCCGGCTGGTCAGGCAATCAACACGTGGTGCGCGCCCTGCGCGTGGACCTACAGGATCCAGACGTGCGCATCTTTACCACCCCGCCCAACACCAACAACTGGCTGGCCAATTCGCGCGAAACTTACAGTCATCGCACCGGCAATTTCCTGCGGGAAAATCAGTTGCGCGTCGCCATCAACGGCGCGCATTTTGGTGGCAATACTGCCTATTCCGCTCCGGATGGCTCAGCCACGTGGATTCACGGCCCGGCCATCTCCCAAGGAGTTTTAGTCTCTCCCGCCGACACCTCCGTGGACGCCCTGTCCCTGCTCTACTTCACCACCAACATGGTGCCGGAATTCATTCCGTACAACGGGCAAGGCTTCAGTGATACCAACGGCATTTACACCGCCATTCCAGGCATGTACCCCCTGGTGGTCAACGGCGTTAATGTGGGGTGGGACTACCTCAACAACAATGACACCACCCACCGGGTGCAGCCGCGCACCGCCATCGGCATCTCCGCCGATCGCCGCTACGTCATCATGCTCGTCATTGACGGCCGCCAGTCGGACAGTGACGGGGCCAAAGATTATGAAACGGCGGACTGGTTGATTCGTTTTGGCGCGTACAACGGCATGAATCTGGACGGCGGCGGCTCCACGTGCATGGTCATGGCCAACGAATGCGGCGACCCGGTCATCCTCAATGATCCCAGCATTTACTACGCCACCGGCGGCCAGACCACCATGCGCTCGGTGGGACACAACATCGGTTTCTATGCCAAATCACTCCCCACCGATCCGCTGCAAAACTCCCGCGTTACCGCCGGCCGCAGCATGGCAATCGTGCAATGGGACACACCTTTCCGCGGCACCACCCAGGTGGAATACGGTTTGACGCCGGCCTTGGGCAATGCCTCGCCTTTGATCGCCACCCCCACCACCAACCACACCGTGCTGCTCACCGGCCTGCCGCCCGGGCGGACAAATTATTTCCGCCTCCTTTCGCGCTCCAATCAGGTCGAGTTTGCCAGCCCCGTCTGCTTTTTCCTGACTCAAACCAATCCCCCTCCGGTCGGAAGCGGCTCCGCCCCCATGGAACTGCTCTTTGATGTCACCCAGAGCTGGAAATACAACACCAACAGCATGGATAACACCCCCGCCTGGAAAACCCCCGCCTACAATGATTCGGCCTGGGGCGGCCCCGGGCCGGGATTGTTGTACGTGGAGGACAGCGAGTACGTGTACCCCAAAAACACCCCTCTCCCCAGTCCCCGCGGCCCCGGCGTGCCTTCCGCCAGTCCGCAATTACCCATTACCTATTATTTCAGGACAACCTTTGTATTCCCAACAGAACCCTCCGGCGTCTCGCTGGTGTTTTCCAACCTGATTGACGACGGCGCGGTATTTTACCTTAACGGCACCGAGGTGTACCGCCTCCGCATGCCGGCCGCCCCTGCGGTCATCACCAGCACCCCTCTGGCCAACGGCTTTCCCGCCGGTCCGCCCACCTATCAACAAGGTGTGCATCCGCAATACGGTGATGCCGCCGCTGAGGCGCCGGCCCTCTTCACGCTGAGCGGCAGCCTTGTATCCACTAATTTGGTGCGCGGCACCAACTGGCTGGCGGTGGAGGTGCATAATTACTCCGCCGGCAGCCCCGACATCGTCTTCGGCACTGCCTTGTATTACACTCGCACCACGCTGCAAACCAACTCGCTCATCGTGCTGGCCTCAGACCTCTCCCTGTCCGTCCCCGTCACCCTGGCCGCCAATGACAACTACGGCATGGCCAGCGGCGTCACTCCTTTTGAACGCTTTTACTATCCCCATGCCAGCGCCACCCTCACCGCCACCCAAAACATGGGCAACCTGGTGTTCAAGGAATGGCGGTTGGACGGCGCTACGTTCAGCACCAACCTGACCATCACCATCAGCATGAGCACCAGCCACGTGGCCGAGGTGGTCTATGTGGCACCCGCCCCCATGGTGTATTGGACCTTGGGCGTCCTTTCCTCCAACCCCAATGCCGATGTCGGGGTGGTGGTGCAGCCCGCCGACACGCAAGGTCTGGCCAGCGCCGACACCCCCTTCACCCGCATCTACACCAACGGCACCGCCGTCACGCTGACTGCGCCAGCCACGGTCAATGGAAAATTATTTGCCGAATGGCGGCTGGACGGCGTAACGGCCTCCACCAACCGCGCCTTTGTCGTGGTGATGACCACCAACCGCATGGTCACTGCCGTTTATCAAGACCCGCCACCGCCGCCTGTCTGGGCGCTGCAAGTCCACTCGTTCAACCCCGCCGAAGGCGTGCCCATTGAGGTTCAACCCGCCGATACCAACCAGTTGACGGGCGCCCTCACCCCCTTCCTCCGGTATTATTCCCACCAAACGCAGGTAACGCTGAACGCGCCAGCGCTGGCAGGCAACCACCGCTTCCAGCACTGGGTGTTGGACGGCAGCATGGCCTCGACGCAACTGCTTTTTGCCCTGACCCTCGAAACCAATCGCACGGTTACTGCCGTATATCAACCCCCGCCTGCACCACCCCTGCTGGGTGTCTGGCATGGCGGCGGCCAGCTCATCCTGGACTGGGCCGGCTCAGGATTCGTATTGCAAACCACCACCAACCTGCAACCTCCCATCGTTTGGACGAATGTGCCTGGCCCGGTGACCTCGGGCCCCTATACCAATCCCGCCCGCGAAACACTCCAGTTTTTCCGCCTGCAGGAGCTTAGGCCGCCCCTCGCACCCTGAAATTAATCCACAGGCGGCGGCGGAGGCTCAAAGGGCGGGACGCGCCCGGCCTTGCGGGCCTCCACCCATTCCGGGGGAAAGACCCACAGCCAGGTGGATGGCGACCGGACGCGGGTTAAGACCACAGTGCCTGTTTTGGGTGATACCGCACTCGATTGCCAGACCCCTTTACTTAAACAGTGAAGCTTCTGTGCCTGCAAATCCACCCACCACGCTGCCGCGGTATCCTCCTGGTTGCCAGTATTCCCCACGGTCACCAGGAGCGCCTGACTGTCAGGCGACCACGTGAAATCCAGGCTCCGCACGTTGCCGATGGGGATCAAAAACTCCAGCTCCTGTTTTTCACGGCTCAAAACCGCCAGGCTGTCATTGGTCAACACCACCACTTTGCGGCCGTCGGGCGCAATCCTGGCCACCGGGGTCTTGTTCAATTTCCACCACACCGGCGGCTCATCCTCCGGCTTGTCCACGAAACAGGCGACAATCTGGCCATTATCTTCATCCAGAACAAACAGGCGTTGACCATCCGCACTCCAGTGCGGGGAGGCGCCCGGATAAACAAACCGTGGGCGGCCGCCCTGCGGGGCCATTACCATGGTTTCATTGATGCGTGTAAAGCCATACTGCGATGTCAGCCCTGGCACCATGCGCGTCTGTTGAAAGGCTATCCACCGTCCATCGGGTGACCAGGCGGGTCTCTGGGCCTCCTCGACCAGCACCCGGTTGGTTGTGCCCTCCAGGTCCCAAATCTCAATGCGTGGCGTTGGGCGGGGGACAAAGCAGGCAATCTGGCGCCCATCTGGTGATAAGGTGGGAAAGGCCAGATTCGTCGCCAGACAGTAAGGTTGTCGAATGGCGTTGGTGTTTTGCGCGGCCCATCCGGTCATCAGACAGGCAGCCATGCATCCTGCCATCAGCCATCTCAGCAAAATCAAATGCATCGTGCTAAAAATACCAGACTTCCTCTCTTCAGCAATTTACCGGGCCGCCGCGCCAGATTCAGTGTCATGGATATGCAAACGCTCATCCCACCCCAAAGAACGCGCCGCCGAGAGCGTCCAGCCAAAGGCAGCGGGTTGCGCCGTGCGCACGTGCACCGCCTCGCAGGCCGAGGCCGCCAGCAGCAGAGCCTGCGGGAGGTCGAGGATTTTCAGGACATTCAAATAATCCGGCCCCCGGGCATGAGACGCGGGCAGTTGATGCAAAACCAGCACCACACTCCGGCCCACAGCGGCCCGGGGCAGCAAAGCTGCGGCGTAAAGGGTGTTCGCCGCCATGGACCCTTCAGACTCCATCTTGAGCGGGGTCCCCCGCCAGGAGGCGTTCAAGTTCAATGCCTTCATCATCTGCCGGATGTCCCACACCCGCATGCCGTCGAGGGTCTGCCCCAACAGCATGAAGCGCCGCCGTAAATGCGTCTGTTTACGGGCATCCCCGCTCCAGATGTCCTCCCCCGTGCCCCGCGGATAAAACGACAGCCAGACTTCTCCCGGCGCCGGGGTCACGGCCTCCGCTCCGCCTGCAAACGCAGCCAAGGTCTCGCGCACTGCCACTGCCACGGTGTCCCCCCCGCGCGGCGCAGGCAGTGAACCTGAACGCACCCACAGCCGCAGTTGTTGCGGACGGCGCGTGGAGCTTCGCTGCAGGGTATAAAGCCGCAAAACCACGTGTGGTTGGGTGGTGATCTCGTAAATCTCGTACTGCAAACCGTCCTGTTTCGCCGAGGCCACCTTGACCATCCTGACCTGGTCCTCGGCAGGCCAGCCGGCGAAACATTGCGCCTGCAGCTCACTCAACCATCGTTGCCGGCAGGTGGCCCATTCGGCGGCGTTTGCCGGCGGCGGGGACGACGCCGCAGGTGGCACAAAGACCTCTTGAATATTGGTGTTGATGGCGTCGGCGGGCAGGTCATTGAAAACTTTGAGCTGCTGCGGGGTAAAGGGCTTGACCGCGCCCACGTGAATAATGGGATCTTCCCCTTTTAGGTGGCGATTAAACCATCGAAATACCGGCACCTGCAGGTCTTGCGTGTCTTTGTGCGGCCCCGGCCCGATGACCAAGCCATAGTCACCAGGCCGCTGAAGTTGTGAGTAAAAGCGCCGTAAATACGTGTCCACCCGCATGACGCCGTCCAGGGGGAAGATATTGTCGCTGTCGGTATTCACCAGCAGCAGGGGCCGGGGCGCCGCCAGCACGGCCAGCAGGGGATAATCCCAACGGTACGTATTGACCAGATACATGCAATCGCAATGCCCCTCCACGCAGCCGGTGAGCACGTGATTGCGCAAATCGGTGATTCCCGCCACCGGCGCAACCACCTTCACCCGGTCATCCAGCGCCGCAATGAACCAACTATAAGCACCCCCGCCGGAACGGCCGGTGACGCCCACGCGGTTGGTGTCCACCTCCGGCCGGGTGCAGAGATAATCCAAAGCCCGCAGGCCATTCCATGTTTCCACGCCTGCCGGCGTGTACCCCCGGGCATTCCACCACCACATCTCCTGCCGGTAGGTCCCATGGTGCACGCCCAAAATCTCCCCCCATTGGACCGTATCCATCACCAGACATACATAACCATGTCGCGCAAACCACACGCCATGGTGTTGGTAGCTCACCTTGTTGCCATAACTCACCCCATTGGTCACCACCGGCCCATGCCCGCACACGTACAACACCGCCGGCAGGCGGCCGCTGATGTCCTTGGGACGGTATAAATTGGCCGTCACGTAAAGCCGGGGCAGCGATTGGAAATGGAGCTTTTCCACCACGATATCCTCATGCTCCAGGACGCCAGTGATCACGGGCTGCAAGTCGCCGCGGGCAGGCATGGGGCTTAACCCCAGCATGGCGGCAGCCTGCTGGCGCAGACGGGGCTTCAACTCCCTCCAGTCGCCGAGGCTTTGCAGCAGCCGCGCCGTGGCCGCTTCCAAGTGGGCCACTTCGGCTTCAAAGTATTGCGTCAGCCGCAAATCCGCGGCTGTGAGCGGGGATTGACCGGCTGGGCTTCCTGCCCCGGCCATCACCGGCCAACCCAAAAGCAATAAACACCAGCATGCAAGAAGGCACTTCATATTTTTCCCAGGCTCAGCTCTTGCTTGAACTTGGCCACCGCCTGACGCACGGAGACAAAGGCAATATCGTCCAACTTCACTTCATGGGGATTCATCCAAACCACCCCCTCCACCTCGGATTGCGCGGAGGCCACTGAATCGGCCACGGCTCGCGCCGCAAAAAAGATGTCCAACACATGGTAGGTGACGCCCCGGTAGGGATACACGTTGGGCGCCGTGCACACAAAGCGCAGCGCCTCAATGGCCAGGCCGGTTTCCTCCCTGGTTTCCCGCACCAGCGCCTCCTCGGCGCTCTCGCCGGGATTCACGAAGCCCCCCGGCAGTCCGAGCCTGCCTTTGCCGGGGTCGTGGGCGCGGCGCAACAACAACAGGCGGCCCTGCCCATCCAACACCAGCCCGCCCACACCCACCGCCGGATTGGTGTGATAATGAAAACCACACTGGCCACAGGCATACGCATCAGGCTCCGGGTGCGTCAGTCCCCCCGCCCCACAACGGGGACAATGCGTGAACAGGGGCAAACGTGCGGCACTCATGGTTCTTTAACGCGAACCCACTTCGTACCACAACGTCTGCCACTGCGGCCCGATTTCAATGACGGCCTGCCCCTGGGCATCCGCGCGCACGGGCAATTCCTTGGCCCGCTGGCCCCGGGCGTCCAACGCCCAGGCGGCCGTACGGGAGGCCGGTTGCGCAAAGGTGAGGCGCGCCGGAATGCCCTCCACCAGCGAAGGCGCCCTGCCCCACTGCCGCCCCACGCTGGATTTCTCCGCATTCTTCCACACCATGCCAGTGTTTTGCGCCAGGCCGGTGGCGGTGACGAGCCAGCGGCGCGGCGTGGCGGCATTCTCGGCGGCGGTGACCGTGATCGCGCACCACCCATTTTGCAGGGTCTCACCCGGCGCAATCACCACGCCGCGCAACGCATATGTCCTGCCCCCGCCATACCCAATCACCGCCTTGCTCCGCGGACTGTTCACCGTAACCACACCGCGCTGTTTCTCACTCACATCCCACAGCAACTCGCCGGTATCAGAGGCGTAGCGGTTGTCCAGCAACTTCACCTGGCTGGGAGCAAGGGCGCCCGCTATCCGCCGCCCCTCCGGATTAAAGGCCACCCGATGCACCAGGCTCGCCTCCCGCGGGAGTCCCACCTGGGCGGCGTCCACCAGACTCCAGGAGCGCGCATTCATGAGCAACTCCACGTCCCGTGCCGGCGGCAAATCCGCCACCACCCACGTCCTGGCCGGGGCAATGTCACCGCGGTTGAAAAAGGCATGAGCGGCCACCAGCGTGACCAGCTTGGTGGGATGCTGATCAATATCAAAAAAACTCCCAATGCGCTGGCTGTTCCAGCTCTCACTGCCGCTGTGCGACCAGGCAAAGGGATAAATTGCGTCCCAGTCCTGCAACGCCGCATACGCCGCCAGCAATAAAAAGCCCTCGCTGTTGAAGGTGTTGGGCGCCGGATGATTGTACTCCGTGCAGGCATGGGGCTTGCCCACCGCGCGTTTGAGCGCCAGCCCCGGCAACGTGCCGCCGCGCTCGTTCACCATGGTGCGGTTGGGTACAATCCACTCTTCCGCATCCCAGGGACGCACAGGAAACTGGGGATGCTGCCAGTAGGCATGAGTGTCCACCCAGTCCATCTTGGCCTGCAGCGTGGCCGGGCTGCAGCCCACGATGGTGCCGGTCACCAACCCCCGCACTTTCAAATCATGCTTCAAAAAGCGATACATCGTCTGCCAGTAACGATCCTCCGTCTCGTAAAGAAATTGCATCCAGTCCCGATACGCGGCGGGGGTGCGTTGGCCAATAGACTTGCGATCAAAATAAGCAAATGAAAGTGTCTCAATCTGCTCGCCCTCCCGCAACCCAATCACACCGCCCGGCTTCAACGAAAACCCCGCCAGATCGGTCACTGCGCCAGCCCCGCCAAAGCCGCTCAATGAAATCCTGCCATTGGTGTCACTTTGCGAGGCGCGAAACACAAATTCAAATCGCGTCCAGTTGGCACTGGCGCTGGCCGACGCGCTCAACCCCAGATTTCCCCACGGTTCGTGCGCCTGCCCGGCGCTGACCGAGAGCACGCGCGGCGCATCCGTCCGCGCCCAGAAAACCAGGGTGTAAGGTTGATCTTTCTCAAACCGCAGACCGCTTTGATTGAACTGCAAATGCCAGCTCTCCTTCCCCACCTGCTCCACCGTCAAGCGCACGGCCTGCGCCCCGGCAGCCAGACCGGGCGGTACTTCGCGCAGCAGCGTCCCCGACATGCGCGCCGGGGCGTGCTGCTCGCGATTCCAGCGTTGCAAGCCCTCGGTAAAACCGCCGTTGGCCAGCATCTCCGCTCCCAGGGGCGCCTCCCCCGAGCCCCACGCCAGCCGCAGGCGCGGCGTGGTCACATATTTTTCCTTGAGCCAGACGTTCCATTGGCGGCGCAGGGATTCCTGAAATACGGCCGGCATCCGGTCTATCTCGCCCCCCAACCAGCCATGAATCAGCCCCTGCTCATTGTTAATTTCAACAAAGGCCACCGCCGGATCCTCGGCAAAGCTCAGCCGGGTGTAGGGATTGACGGCCGTCAGCAAGGCCCGCGCGTAATCCTTTTGAAGCTGCAAATGCTTCTCATCCCAAAAGCCAATCAGATGCCGATCCTTCCAATCCAATTTTTCAATCTCTGCCGGCAGGCCGTCCGCCGCGCGAAAACGCCGGCCCACCAACAGATTGAGGTTGGCATAAATGCCGTTGGTCTTGAGCTGGGCAACAAAGTATTGCAGGCGATCCAGCGCTTCCGGATGAATATCCCCGGATCCCCCCCCTTTGGCATTGATGATGCCCCGGGGATAATCCGCAGTATCCATGTGGTGGAATCGCACCACATTGATGCCAAACTTGGCCAGGCGCCGCGCCACCACTTCGGCATGCGGCTTCTGCGGCACCGTCGCCGCAAAACACATGTTCACCCCCAGAAACCGAATACGCTGTCCGCCCACCTGAAAATGTCCGTCCCGGCTGACCGTCACGTGGCCGTTTCTCCCCGCGGGTTTAACCAGCGAACCGCTCAAATCGGTAATGCCCGGGGTGGCATCGTCCCACGGCAAAACAAAGGGAAACAACGAGGCCTCCGCCTCCGCCCCATGCCCCGCAATTCCCAGCCCCGCCAATAAGGCTGCAAGCCAAAAGCCCCGCCGCAACGCTGTCATGGTTTTCATGCCGCCATTTTGACGCCCCCCCATAAAATGAAAACTGCAAAATCAATAGAAACACCCTCCGGATGGCGCCTCTGCCTGTGGTTTTATTTAAAGGCGGGGCAGTTGTCCCGCCTCTCGCCATTTTGCCACCTTCCATTCCACGCATCTTGCCTCGGGGTAATTAAATAGGGTACGGGTCCGCAAAGTGGTGGATTTTAAGCAGGTTTTATGGCAGAGTGAGGGGAGGAAGATGTTGCGTCCACAGCATCCATGGCGAGTTAGCCTCGTCCTGACGGGGCTGCTCTGCACTTTGGCCGGGCCGCTTTGGGCTCAAAACCACCGTCCCCTGGATATTGGCACCCAGCTCAACGGCTATCAGGATGACTTTCGCGGCCCCACCCTCAACCCGGCCTGGCAGGTCCAGGGCGCCTCGGTTTATTTTGTGAGCAACGGCGTCCTGCGCGTCTTCTCCGCTTCCGGAGACCCCAACCATCTTTATTACGCCGCGGCCGGCGCCAGCGGGACCACTCAAGAAGTCCTGGCCCGCATCCGCATCCTGAACCTGGGCACAGGCGATCCGGTCCGCTGCGGTGTGGCCGTCTGCATTGAACCCACCGCCCCCAGCCAGCCCGGCGGCATCAACTTCCTGTTTCGCGATCACACCGGCGAGGGCCAGACGGGCCGCCACGTCTCGCTCTTGGACGATTTGCGTGCCTGGGGCCCCGGCTACACGGGCTCTTTTCAACTCAATACCTGGTACTGGATGCGGCTGCGTCAGGAACCCAACGCTCAGGGGGGCTCGGCCGATGTCTTCGCCAAGTTCTGGCGTGCCGATGGTTCAGAACCGGAACCGGCCAACTGGCAGATGACCTGGGATTACATCCCCGCCCGCGCCGCGCGCAACGGCTATCCCGGTATCTCGGCCAGCAGTTCTGGGGGCCTGGCAGAGTTCGAGGTGGACTATATTCTGGTTAAATCCGCCGGGCTGCCCGTCATCCTGGCCAATCCGGATGCCTTCCCCGCCGTGCAGTTGCCTGTGACCATCACCAACCAACCCCAAGATATTGTCGTCAACGAGCTGCAATCGGCCACTTTGCAAGTACAGGCGGAGGGGTATCCCCCCCTGACCTACCGCTGGTATAAAAACGGTCAGCTCCTCTCCGGCGCCACTCAACCCACCCTTACTCTTTCCAGCGTACCACTTTCTGACAACGGCGCTCAATTCTATGCTGTCATTGCCAATGTGGCGAGCAACGTCACCTATACCGTCACCAGCCGCGTGGCCACAGTCCAGGTCATCCCGGATTACAATCCCCCCACCCTCCTGCGGGTGCGGCCTCAAGGTCTGAACGCGGTGCGGCTGGTTTTTTCTGAACCGCTTGCCGAAACCAGCGCCACTTACCTGCTCAATTATTTCCTCATCAGCACCCAGGCCGAATCGCTGACCATCTATCAGGCGGAGCCTTCGGAAGATGGCGCCACCGTGCTGCTGCACACCGCCCCCATGACCGAGGGCATGCGCTACATTCTCACCATTAACAACCTGCGGGACCGGGCGGCCGCCGGCAATGCCATGCCCCATCCTTTCCAGACCAATTTCCTGGCCGTGGCCCTCGCCCCCATGGATTTGGAAGGCAGCCAGCCCTCCGGTTCTGTGGAATGGCTGCCAGGCGGCTACCGCCTGACCGGCGGCAGCGCCGGCAGTTCAATCACCCAGGAAGGCGGTTTGTTTGCCGGCACCCCTCGCACAGGCGATTTTGATGTCCGCGTCCGCCTCAGCAAGTTGGAGGCTGGCGACCTGTGGGCCAGAGCCGGCTTGATGGCGCGTCTCTCCGAGGAAACATCTCAAAACTACGGCGCCGTGTTTGCCACCCCATCGCTCGCGGGTTGTTACTTCATCAGCCAGCTTGATGGTGTCGCCCAGATTCAAGGGCGTTATCCAGTCAATTACCCTGCCACCTGGCTGCGCCTGCAGCGCGAAAACGATATCCTGTCCGGCTACGCCAGCGCCGACGGAGAAAAGTGGGTCCTCTTGGGCAGTGCCGCCCTCGAGTTGCCCGCCACCCTATGGGTGGGTCTTGCCGTGGCCAGCCACACCCCGGGGCAAACTGCCTCGGCGGATTTTTTGGGCTTTTCTGAAGTCTCCTCCCCCGCCGCCGTGCCGTATTCCGGCGAGCGCGAAAGCATGGGGCCTTCCAGCCGTCGCACCGGCCTGGTGATCTCGGAAATCATGTACCGGCCGGCACCGCATCCCACCTTCACCAATTCCCTGGAGTTTGTGGAAATTGCCAACACCCGCGGCGAGCCGGAAGACCTGAGCGGCTGGCGCCTGAGCGGAGACATTGACTTTACCTTCCCGCCCGGCACCGTCATTCCCGGCGGCGGCTTTCTCGTCGTGGCCCGCTCGCCCCAGGACCTGCAAGCCCTTTATAACCTGCCTGCGGTGCTGGGACCTTTTACCAATAACCTGCCCAACGACAAAGGCACGCTGCGCCTCCGGCATCGCACCGGCGCGGTCATGTTGGAGGTCACTTACCGTGACCAGCCCCCCTGGCCGGTGGCAGCGGATGGCACCGGGCATTCGCTCGTCCTTGCCCGACCGTCGTATGGCGAAAATTCGCCTCTGGCCTGGGCCGCCAGCGACCAGCTCGGCGGTTCTCCCGGACGCTGGGACCCGGTGACTCCCGAGCCCTTGCGGGCCGTGGTCATCAATGAATTCATGGCCCACTCGGCGGGCATCATTGGCCGTGATTATCTGGAGCTGTTCAACCGCGGCAACACCCCCCTGGACCTCTCCGGGTGCACCATCAGCGATGCCACCGGCACCAACCGCTTCACCCTTCCCCAGGGCACCATCATCCCCGCCCGCGGATGGCGCTCATTTTCCCAGTTTGAACTCGGCTTCGCCCTCAAGGGGGGCGGCGGCACCCTTTTCTTCCGGCACCCCGATGGCCGCGTGTTGGACGCCGTGCGTTATCCGCCCCAAGCCACCGAAGTGGCTTATGGCCGGTACCCCGACGGCGCGCCGGAGTGGCAGGAGTTGATCGCCCAAACCCCCGGCTCGGCCAATGCCCCCATCCTCATCCGGGATGTGGTCATCAACGAAATCATGTACGCCCCCATCAGCGGCCTGGAGGACGACGAATATGTCGAGCTTTACAACCGCGGCACCAACACGCTGAATCTCGGTGGCTGGGCCTTCGTGGACGGCATCGAGTTCCAGTTTCCGCCGCAAGCCGTTCTGCCGCCCAACGGCTATCTGGTGGTGGCCAAAAACGTGACCAATTTGCTGGCCAAATACCCCCAGCTTAATCCCTCCAACACCTTCGGCAATTTCCGCGGCTCCCTCTCAGCCCGCGGTGAACGCCTGGCCCTGGCCATGTTTGAAGCCAGCCTGGTCACCAACCATATCGCCGCTTCCCTGGCCGCCCCCCCAACCTCCGCGCAAATCATCACCGATCCCAGTTCCACTCCTCAGGCTTATGTGGTGGTGGATGAAGTGACCTACCACAACGGCGGACGTTGGGGACGCTGGAGTTTCAAGGGCGGCAGCAGCCTTGAGCTGATAGACCCGCGCAGCGACAACCGCCTGGCCGCCAACTGGGCCGATAGCGATGAATCCAACAAAGCCCCGTGGACCACCCTCTCCCGCACGGGCTTGCTTGACCTTGGCAACGTCAGCCCAGACTCACTACAAATCCTGCCTCTCGGCGCGGGCGAGTACCTGGTTGACGACGTGGCAGTGCTTAATGCCTCCGGCCAGAATGTCCTGCCCAACGGCCAGTTCGCCACCGGCATGGCAGGCTGGGCGGCAGAGGGGGCGTTGTCCCTCACCACCTGGAGCGCCACTGGCGGCCTCAACAATGGCGGGGCCTTGTGGCTCCGCGCCCTGGACCGCGGCGACAACCAGATTAATCGCGTGCGGGCCAGCCTTTCCTCCGCCCTGACCACCGGCGCGCAAGCCACGCTGCAGGCAAAAGTCCGATGGCTGCGCGGACATCCCGAAATGCTCCTTCGCCTGCGCGGCAACTGGCTGGAAGTCGCCGCCCGGCTCGAACTGCCGTCCAACCTGGGCACACCCGGCCTGCCCAACAGCCGCCTGGTGCCCAACGCTCCGCCAGCCATCCATTCCGTGAGTCATTTCCCGCTGGTGCCGGCAGCGCAACAAAGCGTCCGCGTCACCGCCCGTGTCCACGACCCCGATGGCCTGGCTGCATTCCAACTGCACTATCGCCTGGACCCCGCCACCAATTACCTCACTCTGCCCCTTCGCGATGACGGCCAGGCCGGGGACGCGCAGGCGGGTGACGGGGTGTTTTCCGCCTTGATTCCCGGGCAAACCAACGGCGCCGTGGTGGCCTTTTACCTGAGCGCCACCGATGCGCACCCCGCCCCCGCCACCAGCCGCTACCCCGCCGCCGCTCCGGCGCGCGAGTGTTTGGTGCGGTTTGGTGAGCCTACCCCGCCGGGCACCTTCCCCATTTACCGGCTCTGGATGACCCAGGCCACTTTCACCAACTGGAGCGGCCGGCACAAACTCGACAACACGCCCCATCCCATCACCTTCGTGCTCAACCAGGAACGGGTCATCTACGAGGCCGAGGCCCTCTTCGCTGGCAGCCCCTACATTGCCCCCGGCTTCAACACCCCGGCGGGCAACCGCTGTGGTTACAGCCTCAGCTTCCCCTCCGATGACCGGTTGTTTGGCTCGACGGATATGGTGTTGGACTGGCCCGGCGGCCATGGCGGTGAGACCACCGCCATTCAGGAGCAAATGGCCTACGCCCTGGCCGAGGGCATGGGGTTGCCCTTCAGCCACCGCCACTTCATCCGCCTGTTTGTCCACGGGGTCTCTGACATGCAGCGGGGAGGCATTTTCGAAGCGGTGCTGCAACCCGCAGGGGAATATCTCGAACAATGGTCCCCCCAACAACCCGAGGGGGATTTTTATAAAATTGACCGCGCCTTTGAGTTTAATGACAGCGGCTCCCGCGTGGCCGATCCCATGCCCCGCCTCGAAGTCTATCAATCCGGCGGCCAGAAAAAAATTGAACGCTACCGCTGGACGTGGCTCAAGCGCAGCTATGATTCCGCGCTGGATTATTCCCAACTGATGACTTTGGTGGACGCTTTGAATGCCACCTCCCCCGAACCCTACACCACGCTCACCGAGCACCTGGCCGATGTCGAGCAATGGATGGGCGTTTTTGCCTTCGAGCACATCATCAACAACTTTGACAGTTGGGGCCACAACATTGGCAAAAACATGTACATGTTCCGTCCCCGCAACGGCGGCAAATGGGTGCTCTACCCCTTCGACCTCGACTGGCTCATGTTGGTCTCCCCGCGGGGTCCCGGCGGCTTCACCGCCCTGACCGGGCCCCTTTTTGACTCCGAGGACCCCACCGTCAGCCGCATGTACAATCACCCCCCCTTCCGCCGCGCCTACTTCCGCGCCGTCAAACGCGCCGTGGACGGTCCCCTGCGCCCGGAAATCGCCGAGCCGCTCATGGACGCCAAATATCGCGCCCTCGTGGCCAACGGCATCACCCTCTGTGATGGCCAGGCCCTCACCGACCCCCGCGAGCTGAAACTCTGGTACACCCAACGGCGCGGTTTCCTGCAGAATCAACTGGCGGCTGTCGCCGCCGATTTTCAAGTTGCCACCAACACCTGGGTGCGCGCCACCAACCTCTTCACGCTCACCGGCACCGCCCCCATTGAAGTGACCACCCTGCTCGTCAACAACGTCCCCTGGAAACCCGTTTGGACCTCGGTCACCAACTGGACCTTGCGGGTGCCCGGCACCCAACCCACCAACCTCTGGATCATCACCGCCCTGGACGAGGCCGGCAACGCCGTGGGCGCCCCGCAGCAGGTCATCGCCATCTCCACCAACCCTCTCCCGGCCGCCCAGGGCAGCCTGGTTTTCTCTGAAATCATGTACCATCCCAGCGAGCCTGACGCGCAATACCTGGAGCTGCACAACAACACCGCCAATCACACTTTTGACCTCTCCGGCTGGCGCATTAATGGCGTGGGCTACACCTTCCCTGCCGGTAGCGCCATACTTCCCGGTCAATACCTCGTCCTCACCAAAAAACGCGACGCTTTTGCCCGGAACTACGGCGCCAATTTTTGGGCCTTTGATGAATATCCCGGCAACTTGCAGGCTGACGGGGAGACGCTTACGCTCCTCCAACCCCGCCCCGGTGGGAGTGAACAGGTTGTTGCCCAGGTCCGCTACGAGCCGAATCCCCCCTGGCCTCCGGACACCGCCAATGGCGCGCTGCAGTTGAAAGATCCCCGCCGGGACATCCGCCGCGTCATCAACTGGGCCAACCATGCCACCTGGCAGTTCAAGTCGTTCACGTTGAGCAACGTGCTGACCTTGAATCAGACCAATTTATATTTTCGGTTCAGCAATGCGGGGGAGGTGTGGCTGGACGATGTGCGGGTTGAGGAGGGGACGGTGGTGGGAGGGGGCAGCAACTATGTGGTGAACGGGGATTTTGAGGCGCCGCTGGAGGGG